>DAORSF010000312.1:0-3620 GCA_035443405.1 Burkholderiaceae bacterium
TCGTAGTCGCCGGTGCAGGCGATTCCCCGCGCGTAGTGCGGGTAGTGGGTCGCGAAGATCCGCCGGCCGCCGAGCTCGAGTTCGGCGTCGGCGCCGTGATAGACGAGAAGCCCGGCAGATTCCGCGCACATCCGGTGCAGCGCCATCGCGTCGCCGAGGTTGTTGCCGTGCACCACGTGCACCGGCAACCCCAGCGCGAGGAGCGGCTTGAGCGTGCCTGCGCCGATCACATCTCCGCAGTGGACGACCGCCTGCGCTCCGGCCTGTCTTGCGGCCGACACGGCCGCCGCGAGCATCGGTGCGCGATCGTGGCTGTCCGAGACGATGCAGATCCTCACGACCGGCGCCGCACCGCTCGGCGGGCCTTCGTGTGGAAGCGCCCGTGGGCGACCTCGAAGCCGACGACGTGCTCGACGGGCATCGCGACGATCTCGCGCTTGGTGTCCGTGAAATCTGGTATCGGTGCTGTCATCGGATCACCCCGGTCCCGATTCGATGATAGATTGTTCGCAGGCAACTGCCGGCATTCTAGCGAATGTCGCACGACGGACGATGTCACGGGCACTGACGGTTTCCAGGGCGGCGCAACTCGTCGGCGTCTCCAGGGCGGTCCTGCAACGAATGATCCGCGCCGGCGAGCTCGCGCAATACGATGGCCTGGTCGAGATCGACGAGCTGCTGCGGGTGTTTCCAAAGGCGAGCCTCGAGGACTCCGGCGCGTTCGAAAGGGTCACGCGAATTCGCGAGGAGTCGTTCGGCCGGCGGGTGCGCGAGCACGTCCTGCCCTCGCCCGAGGTCCTGTCGCAGCGCCTGTTCGCGCAAAGCCAGGAGCTTGCCGAGATGCGCCGGCACCTGCAGGCCTATCACGCGCTTCTGGCCGAGGCCATCGCGCACCTCGGCTCAGGCCCGGCCCGCGCGGAGCTCGCCGGGCAGGCGCGCGAGCTGCTCGAGCGCGGGCTGGCGCGCATTCTCGGCAGCGAACCCGAACATCATCTCGATGCCATGACCGACATGCTCAAACTGGTCTATGCGAACGTGGTGGTCCGGCCCAGCGGACACGAGTTCCTGGTCCAGGGAAACGACAGCATCCTGCAAGCCGGGCTGAAGGCGGGCCTCGGCCTCAACTACGGCTGCGCGGGTGGCAACTGCGGCCTGTGCAAGGCGCGGGTGATCTCCGGCGAGACGCGCCAGATCCTGCACGCCGACTACGGCCTGTCGGCCGCGGAGCGCGCGCAGGGCTACGTGCTGCTGTGCGCGCACACCGCGCTCGGCGACCTGGTCATCGAGACGCTCGAGGCCAGGAGCCCGGCCGACATCCCGCAGCAGGACCTGGTGGCCAAGGTGCGCGCGATACGGCCGCTCGGCCCCAACACCCTGTTGCTGCACCTGCAGGCGCCGCGCAGCGCGCGACTGCGCTTTCTCGCCGGACAGTGCGCGACTCTGGGGCTGGCGCAGCCCGGCGGCGACCTGCAGGCCACCTGGCCGATCGCCAGTTGCCCGTGCGACGATCGCAACCTGCACTTCCACGTGGCACGCGACGACGCCAACGCGCTCGCCGGGCACCTGTTCGCGGGCCGTGTCGGGGTCGGCGAAGCGCTGAACGTGCGCGGGCCGAGCGGTGACTTCGTGCTCGGCGACGACAGCCTGCCGCGCGTGGCCTTCCTCGCGTGCGACACCGGGTTCGCCCCGGTCAAGAGCCTGATCGAGCACGCCATGGCGGCCGAAACCGTCGAACGCTTCGCGCTGTACTGGCTGGCGACCCGGCCGGACGGTCAATACCTCGCCAACCAGTGCGAGGCGTGGGCCGACGCCTTCGACGAGTTCGCCTACTTCGCAGCATCCGACGACGACCCGGCACGCGGCGCATCGGCACTGACGCAGCGCGCGGTCGGCGACGGCGTTCATGCCGAGAGCCGGTTCTTCGTTGCGGGTCCGCAGGCTTTCGTCGACACTGCAACCCGCCTGCTCCGCGACGCGGGCGTGCCCGGGCACGGCCTTCGCGCGAGCGTATGCTGATCACCCATTCCAGCGAGCCGACATGAGCGACGCACTGAATTTCCTGGTCAAGGCACGGCCCGAGGCGATGGGCCACTACTTCCGGTTCCTGAAGGATGCCGGCAAGCACCTCGATCCGAAGACACGCAACCTGATCTCGGTGATCACCAAGGTCCACGCGCAGACCGAGCGCGGCCTCAGGCAGTACCTGACCCGCGCGCTGCGCGAAGGGGCCACGCCGGTCGAAGTGATCGACGCGCTGCTGATGGCCTTCCCCGCACTCGGGCTGGCGAAGATCACCTGGGCGGTCGACGTCATCCTGTCGATGAAGCTGCCGGGCTTCGAGCCCGCCGCGCTCGGCGCCGAGGCGGGCTGGCACGACCTGATGGCCGAGTCCGCGGTGCCGGCGAAGGGCGCGGCACGGATCGAGTGCGACGGTCGCGCGCTGTTCGTGGCCCGCGGCGCCGCCGGCGTGAACGCCTACGACAGCCGCTGCCCGCACCAGGGCACCGACATTCCCGAACTCGCGCTGGATGGCGCTACGCTGACCTGTCCCAAGCACGGCTGGGCGTTCGACGTCGCCAGCGGGGACTGCGTGAAGAACGGCACGGCACCGCTGACCCGTTACGAGACTCGCGTCGAGAACGGGCGCGTGCTCTCGTACTGGTAGCCGGCCGCCAGCGGAGGAAGCGATGCCCTACTACGTGTTCCGCCTCGCGGGCATCGTCGGCCTGCCGGAACGCCTCGCCGAAGCGTCCAGCTATCGCGAGGCCAAGACCATCATGCGCGAATTGCGCGCGCGCGAAGGCGGCGATGTCGCGCCGATCCGGATGGTGTTCGCCGCGAACGAGATCGAGGCGGCCGACCTGCTGACGCAGCCGCGCGAGCCCGATCCGTCGCTGTACGGCGCCGACGACTGATTGCGACGAATCGTTCGAACCGCCTGACGCCGCCATGCCGCCACCCGACGAGGATGCCTTCCGTCGACGGCGTGACGCCGCACTCGGCGAAACCTGCCCGTTCGAGCGCGCGCTGCTCGTGCGCTGCGCCGCATGCAGCCTCGCCCGATCGGTGCTTCTGGCCGAACGCGAGGCGATCGGCTGCGTGTCGCGCGCGGCGAGCGAGCGTTGCGGCCGCTACCGCGACGCGTTGCGCAAGGCCGCGCGCTTCGCGCTGCGCGCGGACCCGTCCGCACCTTGGCCGTTCTCGAAGGAGATCCGGCTGCAATGTGGCGGGCTGATCGGCTTGCGCGACGCGCTCGGCGAGCACGACGGCAGTAGTGCCGTCGGTGCCGCCGAGCCCGGCCCGGTTGCCGACGCCGACGCACTGCTGCGGCGCGCGCTGCAGTGCCACGGCAGCCTCGACGCGCTGCCGTTCTCGCGGATCATCCGGGCGGTGATTCGCCACGAGCCGCGGCGACGAGCTCCTCGCTGAACGCGGCGACGCCAGCGCCCGCGGCGTCGCGCCAGGCCGCCAGCATTTCGCGGGCACGAGCCAGCCAGTGCTCGCGCTGCGCCGGCAGCGCATCGGCCAGCGCCGCCGATGCTCCGGAGCCGGCCAGTCCTTCGCCGCGCCAGCGCAGGTAGCCCGCGCGCAGCTCCGGCGCGAGCAAGCCCCGCATCCCC
>DAORSF010000313.1:0-3619 GCA_035443405.1 Burkholderiaceae bacterium
CGCGCCGGTCACTTGCCGAGCGCCTTCTGCACGAATGTCGGGTTGACGAACTTCGAGTAGTCGGCCGCGAGCGCCTGCACGCGTCCCTGCTCCTTCAGGAACGCCGACGTGTCGGCCAGCGCCTTCGCGGCGCCGCTGTCCTTCCCGCCGCCGAGCCATGCGTTGGAGGCCTGCTCCTCCAGCGTCGGGAAACGGTACAGCGCCATCGCCGCCGGCACGTTGGCCGCGTCGGCCTTGGTCAGCTTCGCAACCGACTTCACCTGCGGGGACTCGGGGGTCCACTTCGCCTTGTTCGCGCGATAGTCGGCGTCGGCCTTCGCGAGCGCCTTCACGAAGGCGACCATGAAGTCGGGGTGCTCGCGGGCGAACTTGCGCGACACGACGAAGCCGTCGAAAGTGGGCCGGCCCGCCTTCGTCAGTTCGCCCGACGTGACCAGCACCTTGCCGCTCCCCTTGACCCGCGCCAGCACCGGGTCCCAGACGAAGGTCGCGTCGATGTCGCCGCGCTCCCACGCCGCGCCGATCTGCGGCGGCGGCATGTTGCGGATGTCGACCGTCCTGGGATCGACGCCCGCACGCTGCAACGCGAACAGCAGGTGGTAATGCGTCGTCGACACGAACGGCACACCGACGCGCTTGCCTTTGAGGTCTGCCACGCTGTTGACGTTGGAGCCGTTGCGCGCGACCAGCGCCTCGGCGTCGGCGATGTCGTCGAGGATCCAGAACAGCTCGACGTCGAGGCCCTGAGAGACCGCTGCGGCGATCGGCGACGAGCCGGCCTCGCCGACCTGGATGTCGCCCGAGCCCATCGCGCGAATCACGTCGCCGCCGCCGGCGATGAACTTCCAGTTGATCTTGTACCCGGTGGCCTTCTCGATCTCGCCCGAGTCGATGGCAACCCGGTAAGGCACGTTCATGTCCTGGTGGGCGATCGTGACTTCCTTCTTCGGCTGGGCCTGCGCAAACCCTGCGGCTGCGACCAGGGCCGCCGCCGACAGCATCGTGGCGATGACGGTTTTCATGGGCGATCCTCTCGTGGGGGAAGTGCCCCAGAGTAATCGCGGCGGGCGGCTTTGAGAACCCCGACCCGGCGGGTCGGCGATCGCGATCGCGCGAATCCGGAACGCCGCAGGGCCGGCTACAGGTCCGCCAGCGGCGTATGGCGTGCCGTGCGGTCGGCCTTGCGCATCGTCTGCACGACCTCGTCGAGCAGACGGTTGAGCGTCGCAAGACGTCTCGGTTCGAGCCTCGACAGCACGTCGGGCAGCATGCCGACCAACGGCTTGGGAGCGCGATCTACGGCCTCCTGACCGGCCTGCGTCGTATGCAGCTGCACGATGCGCTGGTCCGGGTTCTCGCGCGCGCGGCGGAGCAGGCCCTGGCGGGCCAGCTGCTCGACCAGATTGCTCGCGGTCGATTGCTGAATGGCCATCGATCGGGCGAGATCCTTGACCCGGATGCCCGGCGCCTGCGCGACCACCGACAGCGCCCACAGCTGCGATCCGCTGATGCCGCACTGCTCCTCGACCTCGTGGAAATGCCGCCTGACCGACCGGAAGATGATCCGGAAGTTCTGCAGCGCCTCGGTCACTTGCGGCGACGGTTCGGGGGACTGCGGACGGTCGGCGCGGGCGCCGGAGACCCGGGAGGGCACGGAGGCGGACATCCTGCTCATCGGACACCGATGCGGGTTGCACTGAGCGCCGATTATGCGCGAAAGGCTCCAGCCGATGGCGCCGGCCCGTCGCGGGCCGACGCCCCGTGCACCCGATCCGCTTGATGTGGCGCAAGGCGCGTGCGGATCGCGGCTCCTACAGTGGCCCTTCTCTCCGTCCGCCACGCATTGCCGCCTTTCCGTGCCCTCAGTCCAGGCCGTCGCCCGGGCCCGGCGTTCCGCACGACGCCTGGCCTTCGACGGGCCGTGGCGATTCGGCCGCCTGCTCGACGCGCCGTACCGTCTGGCGTTTTTCACCGCCGCGACGATGGTCTCGGCGAGCGCCCTGTGGTGGCTGGCCGTGCTCGCCGCACGCTTCGTCCCCGGTTCGGGCCTGGCGTGGTCGGTCGCTCCGGGCCACGCTCACGCGCTGCTGATGGGCTTCTCGTTCATGCCGATGTTCTTCGCGGGTTTCCTGATGACCGCCGGGCCGAGATGGCTGGCCGTGCCCGCCGTCGCGGCGCGGACGCTGCTGCCGACGGTCGCCGCATGGCTGGCCGGCTGGGCAACCTTCGTCGCGGGCACGCACTTCGACGCTCGCATGGCAGCGTTCGGCCTGGCAGTGGTCGCCGCCGGCTGGAGCGCATTCGCGTGGCGATTCGCGCGGATGCTCGCGTCGAGCAAGGTGCGCGACCGGACTCACTTGCGCGTGATCGGCGCCGCCAGCGGCGCCGGTGCCGCAGCGCTCTGGACGGCGGCAGCGGGCCTGGCGAGCCACCAGCCGGCCGTGGTGCAGGTGGCGATCTCGACGGGTTTGTGGTGGTTCCTGGCACCGGTATTCGCGACTGCGATGCACCGGATGGTGCCGGTGTTCGGCGTGTTGGCGCCGCGACTCGACGAGCGGCATCCGAACTGGCTGCTCTGGACGCTGCTCGCCGTGCTGGCCATGCAGGTCCCGCTCACGGCCTGGCCAGCCGGCGCGGTCGCACTGGCCCCGGCGACGCTGGTGCTGGACACCGCTGCCGCCACGCTCGTGCTGTGGCTCGCCGTCCGTTGGGCCACCCTGCAGAACCTGCGCATCCGGCTGCTCGCGATGCTGCACATCGGGTTCGCATGGCTGGGAATCTCGCTGGCGCTGCTGGCGGCATCGGCGGCCATGGCCTGGTCGAGCGGCGGCGTGACCGACCTGCGGCTGGCCGGCCTGCACGCACTCGGCATCGGCTTCTTCGGTTCGGCGCAGCTCGCCTTCGTCACCCGGATCAGCGCAGGCCAGACCGGACGTTCGCAGGCCGCAGACGATATCGCGTGGGCGCTGTTCCGGGCGCTGCAGGCGGCGGTCGCGCTGCGCATCGCCGCGGCGTGGCGGCCCGACGCTGCCGCACTCGTGCTCGCCGCCGCGCTGCTGTGGGCGGGCGTGATGCTCGCGTGGAGCGCGCGCTACGTGCGCTGGTACGGCCGCCCCCGCGTCGACGGTCGACCGGGATGACCCGCGCTTTCCACAGGGCGCTCCGACCGCGCCCGCTTTCGAGGACACCGTGATATGACCAGACCCCGCGAGGCACCCCCACGCAAGCCCGACCTGGTCTGCCCGGCCGGGTCGCTGCGGGCGCTGAAGCTCGCCGTCGACGCCGGTGCCGACGCCGTCTACATGGGACTGAAGGACGCCACCAACGCGCGCAACTTCGCGGGGCTGAACTTCGACCTCGACCAGGCGCGCGAGGGCATCGCGCATGCCCACGCCCGCGGCGCGCAGGTGCTGATGGCGCTGAACACGTTCGCCGACGCGCGCGAGCCGGCGCGCTGGTGGCGCGCCGTGGACGTCGCCGCCGAGCTCGGCGCCGACGCGCTGATCTGCGCCGACACCGCGGTGCTCTCCTACGCGCGGGACCACCACCCGCGGCTGCGCCTGCACCTGTCGGTGCAGGCTTCGGCGACCACCTACGAGGCGATCGAGTTCTACCGCGA
>DAORSF010000314.1:0-3616 GCA_035443405.1 Burkholderiaceae bacterium
GCGATCGCTTCCACGCGGTGGCGCCGGACCTGCGCGGCTACAACCTGTCGGACAAACCGGCCGACGTGCGCGCGTACCGGGCATCCGCGCTGGTCGCCGACGTCGACGCGCTGGTGCGCGGCCTCGGGCACGAGCGGTGCGTGCTGGTCGCGCACGACTGGGGCGGCGCCGTGGCCTGGTCGTTCGCGATCGCGCATCCGCAGCGGGTCGCGAAGCTGGTGATCCTGAACGCGCCGCATCCGGTGCCGTTCGCACGCGCGCTGGCGGGCGACGCCGGACAGCAGGCTGCGAGCCAGTACATGAACTGGCTGCGCCGCCCCGGCTCGGAGGCGGTGCTGGCGCGCGACGGTTTCGCGCGGCTCGACGATTTTTTCCTGCGACTGGGCGGCGCGGCCTGGTTTCGCGGTGAAGTGCGCGACGCCTACCACGCGGCCTGGGCGCAGCCGGGCGCGATCGCGGGCGCAGTCGCCTACTATCGCGCGTCGCCGCTGCATCCGCCGTCCGGCGACGACCCGGGGGCCGCGCGACTGCAACTCGCGGACAGCGATTTCGTGGTTCGCACGAAGACGCTCGTGGTCTGGGGCGAGCGCGACACCGCGTTGAGACCGGTGCTGCTCGAGGGCCTCGAGCGGCTGGTCCCGGACCTGCGCGTCGTGCGCCTGCCGGCCGCTACGCACTGGCTGGTCCACGAGCAGCCGCAGCGCGTGATCCGGGAGATCGCGGAGTTCGTCGACGATGCCGCTTGATCCGCAGGTCGCACAGATCCTGGCCTGGGCGCAGCGCATGAGGTCGCCGTCGTATCCGGAGATGGGCGCGGCGCGTGCGCGCGAGCACTACGCAAAGGCGTCGGCCACGCTCGACATCGTGCCGCCGGCGCTGCACGCGGTGGACGATCTCGAGGTGGCGCTGCCGGGGCGCGCACTGCGGATGCGCCAGTACGCGCCGTGGCCGCACAGCTGGGCCGAGCCGCGACCTGCGCTGCTGTACTTCCACGGCGGCGGCTTCACGATCGGATCGATCGACACGCACGACCGCGTCTGCCGGATGCTGGCCGCCGGCGGCGACTGCCTGGTGTATTCGGTCGATTACCGACTGGCGCCCGAGCACCGTTTTCCGAGCGCCCAGGACGACGCCTTCGAGAGCCTCGCGTGGCTGCGCAACGAGGCGGTGGCGCTGGGCGTCGACCCGGCACGGATCGCGGTCGGCGGCGACAGCGCAGGCGGCACGCTGGCCGCCGCCGCTGCGATCCACGCGCGCGATCGCGGCTGGCTGCTCGCACTGCAACTGCTGATCTATCCCGGCGTGTCGAGCCACCAGGACAGCGACTCGTATCGGCGCTTTGCGAGCGGCTATCTGCTCGACGCCGAGACCGTCCAGTGGTTCTTCGCGCAGACCCTGCGCGACGATCGCGACCGGCTCGACTGGCGCTTCGCGCCGCTGCGCGCTGCCGACCTGCGCGGTGTCGCGCCGGCGTGGATCGCCGGCGCCGAGTACGACCCGCTGATCGACGAGGATCGTGCCTACGCCGGGCGATTGCGCGACGCCGGCGTCGCGGTGCAGTTCGTCCAGTACGATGGCATGATCCACTCGTTCTTCCAGCACGCCGGCTTCGTGCAATCGGTACGGCGCGCCCACGACGACGCCTGCGCGGCGTTGCGTCGCGCGTTCGAACCGACGGCGTCCTGACGGCGATCCGAACACCCTCGAACGGGATGACGAGATGAACGCGAGACGGCCGACCGAGCCCAGCGAGGCGATCGACGTGCGCACCGGCGACTGGGCCACGCTCGGCGCGGCGGCCGGCGCGCTGCGCAACGCGGTGTTCGTGCACGAGCAGGGCATTCCCGCCCGGTTCGAATGGGACGAATGGGACCCGCGCTCGGTGCACTGCGTCGCCTGGCGCGGCGGCGAAGCGGTGGGCACCGGCCGGCTGCTGCCCGACGGCCGCATCGGCCGCATGGCGGTGCGCATCGACCAGCGCGGCCGCGGCGTCGGCCGGCGCGTGCTCGAGGCGCTGGTCGCAGTGGCCACCGCGCGCGGCGACGCGAGCATCGAGCTCAGCGCCCAGCAGCAGGTCGAGGCGTTCTACCGCGCGCAGGGCTTCGAGCCGGTCGGCGAGCCCTACGACGAGGTCGGCATCCGGCACGTGAAGATGCGGCGCAGCCTGCTCGCGCTCGCCATGTCGGCGTGCCTGGCGACGCTGGGCGCATTCGGCATGTCGCCGGCGCAGGCCGGCGCGCTCGACGCGATCTCGAATGCCGATGCCACCAGCGCACTTCGGGCAACGCTCGAGCGTGGCGCGGGGCAGGCAGTCGCGCAACTCGGCAAGGCGGGTGGCTTCCTCGACAACCCCAAAGTGCGCATCCCGCTTCCCGGCGGCCTGAAGCAGGCCGAGAGCCTGCTGCGTGCCATGGGGCGCGGCCGCGAGCTCGACGAGCTGGTCACGACGATGAACCGCGCGGCCGAGCAGGCGGTGCCGCAGGCGAAGCAGCTGCTGGTCGCGGCCGTGAAGTCGATGACGGTTGCCGACGCCAAGGGGATCCTGGGCGGCGGCGACGACTCGGTCACGCAGTTCTTCAAGTCGCGCACGCAAGCGCCGCTGACCGAACGCTTCCTGCCGATCGTGACTCAGCAGGTGTCGCGGCTCGGCCTGGCCAAGCGCTACAACGCGCTGGCCGGCCAGGCGTCGAAACTCGGCCTGATGAAGGAGCGCGATGCTTCGGTCGAGCGCTACGTGACGACGCGCGCGCTCGACGGCCTGTACCTGATGATCGCCGAAGAAGAGCGCGCGATCCGGCAAGACCCGGTCAAGGCCGGATCCAGGGTCATCGAACGGGTGTTCGGCGCAATGCGGTAAACCGCGTGCGCCGCTCGCCGGCAATTCGCGGCACGGGCAAGCCGGGCCCCCAGCTGCGCTCGATCGCCTCGATGCGCCCGTCGCGCCGGATCGCGACCAGCGTCGAGGCGCGGGTGCCGTAGCCGAGCTCGGGTGCGACGATCATCGCGGGGGCCAGGATGCGCTCGCGCGGCAGGCCGATGCCGGTGTCGGGAAGCTCGTCGTCGGGCGGCTGCGAACGGTCGGCGAGTGCGCCGAGGAGCACCGTATCGAGCGGCGCGTGCGGATCCTCGAGCGCGCCGCGCAGCCGCCGGTTCAGCCGACGCACTTTCGGCCAGTCGGTGCCGAGCAGGTGGTTGGACAGCCCGTGCACCCCGGCCGGCACGTCGAGCACCTGCTGCGGATGCCGATTCGACACGTAGAGCGCGGGCCGAGGCGACGCCGGGTCGAACAGCAGCAGGTTGAAGCCGGCGTAGTGGCCAGCGCGCGATGCGACGCTCGCCGCGTAGTCGTCGAGCGCGGCATCGCCCGACACGAATTCGGCGACCAGTTCGCCGCGCGATCGCCGGCCCGGCGGCGGCGCCGGCTCGCGCACGTTCGTGACAGCCGCCAGGCGCCCGCGGCGGTCGAGCGCCAGCCAGCTGCCGCCGGCCACCCGATCGCGCCCGCCCCAGACGGTGGCGCGGTCGCCCCACCACGAGGCCGCCGCCGACTCGCGCGCATAGTACTCGTCGCGATTCGCCGCCAGCACGAGCACGAAGTCGTCATGCGCGTCGAGCG
>DAORSF010000315.1:0-3615 GCA_035443405.1 Burkholderiaceae bacterium
TTCGGGACAGGCGCCTATGCATGCCATGCATAAGGTACAGGCATCGCGCTGCACCTTCAAGGTGCCGAACGGCGCGCCTTGCGAAAGCGCGACGGTTTGCGGAACTGCCGAACCCGCGGCTCCAGCCTGTCCGGCGAGATGATCGAGTGCGAACTCGATCGAGCGCCGCTTGTCCTCGGACAACGCAAACGTGGCGGGCTGTGCAATAACCTCGGCAGCAACGAGGTCGTACAGCGCGTCGACCCAGTCGGCGCCGGCGCCGTCGACGACCGAGAAGTGCCGGCCTTCGAAGCCGAGCGCGCCGACCAGCGTCTGCGCGATCGCGAACTGCGCTTCGGTCGCCTCGCGATACTGCGGGGCGATGCCCGGACCGGTCAGCACGACGACCTGGCTGGCGCCGAACGCCAGCGCCGACAGCGCCAGGTCGATGCCGAACGACCCGACGTGATGCACGGCCACCGGGATCACGCGCGCAGGCAGCCCGCGTCCGGCAGGGGCGCGCGCTGCGGGGCCCGACGCACGAGCCGCTGGCCGCGTCAACGCGTCGATCAGGCGCCTGCCCTCGTCGGCGTCGTGGACCAGCAGGCACGCATCACGGCCGCCACGATCGCGGTACGCCGCCAGCCCGTGCCGGATCTGCTCACCGAGCCGCGCCGGCGTCGGGTACGCGTAGCTGATCGCACCCGACGGACAGACCGTGGTGCAGCCCCCGCAACCCATGCACAGGTGCGGCTCGACGCGGATGACGTCGCCGGCCGACTCGATCGCCCGGGTCGAACAGACGTCGACGCAGGCCGTGCAGCCTTCGATACGGTTGCGCCCGTGCGCACACAGCTTCTCGCGATAGCGGAAGAACTTCGGTTTCTCGAACTCGCCCACCATCGCGACCAGCTTCAGCGCCTGCGCGACGCGGGCCGACTCGTCGCGGCCGGGATGGAAATACCCCTGCGGTGGCTGGTGACAATCGAAGGACGCCCCGGCACGGCGCACCAGCGGGCACTGCTCGCAGATCTCGCCCTGCGGCGCCAGCTGGCATTCGAACATCGACTGCTCGCGCAGGTCGAACACCAGATCGAAGCGCTCGCTGCGCTCGCGCTCGCTGCGCGCGAAGTCGATCGCGCCGACCTCGCCGCAGGCCGATACACAGGCGCGATGCGCGCGACAGCGCAGCACATCGACCTGCAGGTCCGGACCGATCGCCGATTCCGGACAGGCGTCGATGCATGCACCGCAGCGTACGCACGTGTCGAGGTCGATCGGATTCTCCTGCCGCCAGCGCGCCTCGAACGCGCCGAGCCAGCCGGTGAGTGAGACGAGCTTGCCCGACAGCACCGGCCATTCGCGCGAGGCCGGCAAGGCCGCACCGCGCGACTGGGTCATCAGCACGGTCACCGACAACTGCCCGGCCAGGCGCTCGGCCCAATCGAGCGCATCACGCCCGTCGCCCACGACGAGCACGCGCCCGGAAGACCGGTAGGACACCGCCGGCACCGGATCGGTCGTGGCGCTCGCCGCCATGGCCACGAGGGCCGCGATCTTCGGACCGGCGTCGGCACCCTGCTCGCCCCAGCCGGCCTGCTCGCGGATGTTGACGAAGCGGGTCGGCGCGACCGCGTTGCGGGCTGCGGCGATCTCCGTGAACAGCGACGACTCCTGCGTGCAGGTGACCAGCAGGTCGTCGGTACCGTCGAGCTCGCCCAGGAAGCGGGAAACCTCGCGCCGGCACAGTTCGCGCGCCACCGGCAGCGCCTGCACCGGGATCGGGAACGCGCGCCCCAGCTGCGCCCTGTCCAGATCGACTGTGCCGTTACAGGTGCATGCAAGTAGCCTGGTCTTCACTGCGGCGCATCCTCGCGGCCATCGGGCCGGGTCGCGGCGACTATATCAGCGCCTCTGCACGCCCGGACGCGGATCGACGTCGTCCACAAGGACATCGGCGCGAGGCGCCGCGTCGTCCGGTTCGCGCTCGCTCGCAACGGTCTTCTCGGAACCATCGGCCGGCGCTTCGCTCCGATGGTCCACGCTGTCGGCGGTCTCGCCGGTCGGTCCGACCTCGCCTCGATCGATGCCCCTCTCGCCGGTCGGTCCGACCTCGCCTCGATCGATGCCCCTCTCCCCTGCCGCCGGCAGTGCTTCCGGAGCCTCCGGCACCGACTGGCCGACGTGCGTCAAGGGCGCCACTTGCGCCACGCGCGCCGCGTGCGCCGCGTCGACGATCGCGGGATCGAACAGCCTGGACGCCTGCTCCTCGACGAGGCGCCTCAGCAT
This sequence comes from Burkholderiaceae bacterium, assembly GCA_035443405.1. Taxonomy (GTDB): domain Bacteria; phylum Pseudomonadota; class Gammaproteobacteria; order Burkholderiales; family Burkholderiaceae_E; genus Zeimonas. Next base: position 2,269 of record DAORSF010000315.1, read on the forward strand.
CGCCTCCGGAATGGGCTCGGCCTTGCCGTAGTCGTCGATGTAGACGTCGAGTCCGTCCATCACGTTGAACTGCGGGTCGGCGAACAGCCGCTTGAGCGCGGCGTTGCGCGTCGCCGAGTCGATGCCGGCGCGCATGAACGGGCGGAAGTCCGAGCCGGGCGTCAGCGACTCCACGGCCGGCAGCGGCGCATCGTCGTCATTGCCCGCCTGCGGCGTGACGGCGGCTTGCGCGTCGCGCTGCGCGAAATTCGCCGCTGGATTTGCCGGCAGGGCCACGTCGTCCGGATCTCCGCTACCGTCCGGCGGTCGGGCAGCGGCCGGCACGGCGGGAGCGGGCATCGCGCTTTCGTCCCGGCGCGTCGACCGGTCTGCGCCCGCGCCCGCTTGCCCCGAAGCAGCCTCGTCGCGGCTTCGCCGCTTGAGCCGCGACCAACGGGACAGGAAACGGCCGTCCGTATCGCTCACGGCTCGCTCGCGTCCCGCGACGAACCGGCGTCGCCGTCCGGATCAGGGTTTGCCCCGATGCCGGTCGAAGGACCGGGCGCCGTCGAGTGGATCGCCCGCTCGCGTTCGGCCATTGCCTCGAAATCCTCGCGCGGCATGAACGACGGCCGCGCACCCTTGCGCTTGCGCCCGCGATCCGGCACGTAGTGCAGCGTGACGTACTCGGCCACCCAGGCCTGCATCGGCGCCGGCATCGGCACGCGATCGACCCGTTCGCCACCGTCCATCCAGCGGCCCGCCTCGTTGTAGCTGACCGTGACCGCGAGCGCATGCGGCGGTTCGGAATCGGACGCGCCGACGATGCCCGAGTCGTCGCTCGGCAGCCGCCACAGCACGAAGATCGACGGATCGGCCGTCGTCAGGTTCAGGTAGTAGCCCTCGGCCTCGTCGACGAACAAACGAACCGCGAGCGGCGCGTCGGCCGCGGAATCGGCGCTGGTGCCAACGTCGGCGTCGGCGTCAGCGGGTTCGATCGCGCAGGGACGCCACGCGTGCGGCTGCCAGGCGCTGCCGGTGTCGTGCCGGTCGAAGACGACTCTGACCGGCACCGGCTCGACATCTCGCAGCGGCTCCGCCCCTGGCGGTCCAAAGTCACGCTCGGCCAATGACTTCTCCTGCGCTTTTCGTGCCGGTTGTTACCATGGAGGCATCTTAGCGAATTCCCCATGAGCGAACGCAACGTCCCCATCGCCGACCGGCGCTATGCCGCCCCGGTTCCCGAAGTGCCGGATCGGCCCCAGCCGCCGACCGGCCTGCTCGCCGATCGCCGCGGGCGCCGCCTGCACGACCTGCGCATCTCGGTGACCGACCGCTGCAACTTCCGCTGCACCTACTGCATGCCGA
>DAORSF010000316.1:0-3613 GCA_035443405.1 Burkholderiaceae bacterium
TCGATCAAGCCGGCGGCGCCGGAATCCGATAATATTCAAGCCCTTATGCACCTGCTCACGCTCGGATTGAACCACCAGACCGCGCCCCTCGGTCTGCGCGAGCGTGTGTCGTTTCCGGGCGAGACCCTGCGCGCGGCGCTTGCCGACCTGCGCCAGCGGCTCTATCCGATCGCCCCCGAGTCCGCGATCCTCTCCACCTGCAACCGCACCGAGATCTATTGCGCGACGCGCCAGCCGCACGACGCGCAGGTCGCGATCGCCGGATGGCTCGACCGTCGCCACGATCTCGACGGACAGGGTCTGCAGCCGCACCTGTATGCGCTGCCCAACGGCGAAGCGGTGCGGCATGCATTCCGCGTCGCAGCCGGGCTCGACTCGATGGTGCTCGGCGAGCCGCAGATCCTCGGCCAGATGAAGCAGGCGGCGCGCGTGGCGCACGAGGCCGGCGCACTCGGCTCGCACCTGCACCAGTTGTTCCAGCGCTCGTTCGCGGTCGCCAAGGAGGTGCGCAGCACCACCGAGATCGGCGCCCATTCCGTCTCGATGGCCGCGGCGGCGGTGCGGCTGGCGCGGCGCATCTTCGAGGACTTGCGCGAGACGCGCGTGCTCTTAGTCGGCGCGGGCGAAATGATCGAGCTCTGCGCCACCCATTTCGCCGCCCAGCATCCGCAGGCGATCGTCGTCGCCAACCGCACGCTCGACCGGGCGCAGCGGCTGGCACAGCGATTCGGCGCCGAGACGCTGCGGCTGGCGGAGTTGCCCGGCCGACTCGAGGCGTTCGACATCGTCGTCTCCTGTACCGCCAGCTCGCTGCCGATCATCGGCCTGGGCATGGTCGAGCGCGCCACGCGCGCGCGCCGGCGCAAGCCGATGTTCATGGTCGACCTCGCCGTTCCCCGCGACATCGAGGCCGAGGTCGCGCGGCTCGACGACGTGTTCCTCTACACGGTCGACGACCTCGGCCGGCAGGTGGCTGCAGGCCACGAGGGCCGGCGCGCTGCCGTCGCGCAGGCCGAAGCGATCATCGAAACGCGGGTCGACGCATTCATGCAATGGATGTCGACGCGCCAGGCGGTGCCTGCGATCCGTTCGCTGCACGAGCGTGGCGACGCGATCCGGCAGGCCGAACTGGAGCGCGCGCGGCGGGCGCTGGCGCGCGGCGAAGCGCCCGACCAGGTCATCGAGCAGCTCGCGCACGCGCTGACCGGGAAGTTCCTGCACGGCCCGACCGCGCTGCTGCACGGCCCGGCCGCACAGCGCGAGCACCTGTTGCCGATCATCGACCAGTTGTTGCCGGATCGAATCGGCCCAGTCGCGCCGCTGCGCGCGCCAGCCGCCGACGACGACGCACCCGCCGCATCGGACTAGGGGGCATGAAGGCCTCGATGCAGGCCAGGCTGGAACAGCTCGAACGCCGCCTGGCCGAAGTCAACCTGCTGCTGTCCAGCGAGGATGCCGCCCGCGATCTCGACGCGTTCCGTCGCGCCAGCCGCGAGCACGCCGAGCTGTCGCAGGTGGTCGCCTGCTTCCACGAATGGAAGAGCGCGGTCGCCGACTTGCAGGCCGCCGAGCAGATGCGCGCCGACCCGGAGATGCGCGAGTTCGCCGCCGAGGAAGCGAGCGCAGCCGCCACGCGCGCCGACGCGCAGGCGGCGCAGCTGCAGCGGCTGCTTCTGCCAAGGGACCCGAACGACGAGCGCAACGTGCTGCTCGAGATCCGCGCCGGCACCGGCGGCGACGAGTCGGCGCTGTTTGCCGGGGCACTGCTGCGCATGTACCTGCGCTACGCGGAGCGGCAGCGCTGGCAGACCGAGATCCTGTCGGCCAGCGAGTCCGAACTCGGCGGCTACAAGGAGGTCATCGTTCGAATCGCCGGCGACGGCGCGTACTCGCGCCTGAAGTTCGAGTCGGGCGGGCACCGGGTGCAGCGCGTGCCCGAGACCGAGGCGCAGGGGCGCATCCACACGTCTGCCTGCACGGTGGCGGTGATGCCCGAAGCCGACGAGGTCGGCGAGGTCGACATCGACTCTGACGACATCCGCGTCGACGTGTACCGTGCATCGGGCGCCGGCGGCCAGCACGTCAACAAGACCGAGTCGGCGGTCCGGATCACACACCTGCCCACCGGCATCGTCGTCGAGTGCCAGGACGACCGCTCGCAGCACCGCAACCGCGATCGGGCGATGCAGGTCCTCGCCACGCGCCTGAAGGACCGGCAGATGCGCGAGGCGCAGGCGCGCGAGGCGGCGCAGCGCAAGTCGCTGGTCGGCTCGGGCGACCGTTCCGAACGCATCCGCACCTACAACTTCCCGCAGGGGCGGATCACGGACCACCGGATCAACCTGACTCTGTACAAGCTGCAACAGGTCCTGGACGGCGACCTCGACGACCTGATCGCCGCGCTGGGCGCCGAGCACCAGGCGCAGCTGCTCGCCGAGCTGGGCGAGGACGCCGCGTGAGCGACTGGCGTGCGGGCCGGCCGCATCCGGCCGACGCGCCGCCGACGTGGGAGCGGCTCGCGCTCGACAGCGGCCTGCCGCGCCTCGAGGCGCGCGTGCTTCTCGAACGCGCCAGCGGCCATCGACGCGAGTGGCTGATCGCCCACGGCGACGAGGCTGCAGATGCACCGGCCGCCGGCGCCTTCGCCGATCTTGCGCGACGCCGCCGGGCCGGCGAACCGATCGCCTACCTGGTCGGCACCCGCGAGTTCCTCGGCCGTTGCTTCGAGGTCTCGCCGGCGGTACTGATCCCGCGTCCGGAAACCGAGTTGCTGGCGCGACTCGCGCTCGAGAGAGCGCGGCCGGGTGCCAGCGTCGTCGATCTCGGCACGGGCAGCGGCGCCATCGCGGTCAGCCTGGTTTGCGAACGCGACGACCTGAGGGTCGCCGCTACCGACCGTTCACGCGATGCCCTCGCGGTCGCGCGGCGCAATGCGGAGCGACTCGCGGCCGGCGCACTGGCCGCCGCACGGCTGCGCCTGTGCGCGGGCAGCTGGTGGGAGGCGATCGGCGACGACGAGCGCTTCGACCTCGCGGTGTCCAATCCGCCCTACGTCGAGCTCGGCGACCCGCACCTGCGCCAGGGCGACCTGCGCTTCGAACCGCAGCAGGCGCTGGTCTCGGGAGCCGACGGCCTGGCGGCGCTGCGCGAGATCGTCGAAGGTGCCCCGCGACACCTTAATCCGGGGGCATGGCTGCTTCTGGAGCACGGCTTCGGACAGGCCGCAGCGGTTCGGGCACTGCTGGCGGCCGCCGGCTTGCGCGACGTCGAGACGGCGCCCGACGCGGCCGGGCATGACCGCGTCACGCTGGGCTGCATGCCTGGGGCATCCGGCGAATAACCCCGGTTTGACGCTGGGATGGGCTCGTTCCTAGAATCGATGTCCTGCCGTTCGCGGCATTCAGTTCCTCCCGAGGCATTCATGGACGCAAAGGCATTCATCGAGAAGACCGTCACCGACAACCCCGTGGTCCTCTTCATGAAGGGCACCGCGGAGTTCCCGCAGTGCGGATTCTCGGGCCGCGCCATCCAGATCCTGAAGAGTTGCGGCGTCAAGAACCTGGTCACCGTCAACGTCCTCGAGGACGACGAGGTCCGCCAGGCGATCAAGGAC
>DAORSF010000317.1:0-3599 GCA_035443405.1 Burkholderiaceae bacterium
GGCTGTGCAGCAGCATGCGGTCCAGGTTGATCAGCGTGCCGCCGCGGCGGGCGCGTATCGCGTCGACGATTTCGCGCGGTTCTGCCAGGTCCGCGGGAACGTAGGGAATCCGGGGCATCGGTCTCTCCGCAGGGGTTCAGTCGGTGGGTTCGCTTCGGTCCTGGCGCGACTCCCGCTCCTGCAGGTCGCGCCACATCACCTTGCCGGTCGCCGAGCGCGGTAGCGCGTCGACGACCTCGACGATGCGCGGAACCTTGTAGGCGGCCATGTGCTCGCGGCACCAGGCCGCGATGGCCGCCGGCGCGGCGTCGGCCGCTGCGCCGGGGCGCAGCACCACCACCGCCTTGACGGTCTCGCCGCGACGTTCGTCGTGCGCCGCGATCACGCATGCCTCCTGGATTTCGGGGTGCGCGTACATCATTGCTTCGACCTCGGCGGGCCAGACCTTGAAGCCGGCCGCGTTGATCATGCGCTTGAGGCGGTCGGTGACGAAGAAGTAGCCGTCGTCGTCGTAGTGTCCGATGTCGCCGGTGCGCAGGAAGCGCTTTGCGTCGATCTCGACCAAGGCCTCGGCGGTCGCGCGCGGATCGTTCCAGTAGCCCGTGAACAGCTGCGGGCCGTGCACGACGATCTCGCCGGTCTCGTTCGGGGCGAGCTCGCGCAGCGACACCGGATCGACGACGCGCGCGTCGACGTCGAACAGCGGCACCCCGGCGCACTGGCGCTTGGCGCGATGCGGCGGGTTGATGTGGGTCGGCGCGATTGTCTCCGACAGCCCGTAGCCCTCGATGTACTCGAGTCCGGTCAGTTCCCGCAGGCGCGCGGCGATCGCGGCCGGCATCGCCGCACCGCCGCCGCCGATCCGCCGCAGGCTCGACAGGTCTCGCCGCTCGATGCCCGGCGCCGACAACAGGTCGATGGCCATCGTCGTGATGCAGCCCCACGAGGTCACGCGGTGACGCTCGATTGCCGCCGCCGCCGCGTCGCGGTCCCAGCGCTGCAGCAAGACGATCGTCGCGCCCAGCAGGATCGGCGCGTTCATGTTCGACTGCATGCCGGTGACGTGGAACAGCGGCAGCGTTGCGAGCACCACTGGCGCGTCTCCCCAGTCACCCCAGCGCGCGTGCATCAGCGCGGTCGCCATGGCGCTGCGGTGCGTGTGTACGCAGCCCTTCGGGCGGCCGGTGGTCCCGGACGAATACGGCATGACCGCGAGGTCGCCGGGGCCGGCGAGGTGCGCGTCGGGTCGTCGCCCCGCCGCCAGCGCGTCGGTCCAGCGCACGAATGCGCCCGCTGGCGACGCAGGCAGCGGCAACGGCGCAGCGCGCACCGCCTCGGGTGCTTCCGGCGACGGTGCGTCGCCGGCGCAGTCGCGGTAGGTGACGACGATCGTGCGGCGCAGGTCCGGCGGGAGTTCCGCGACGAGGTCCTGCGCGGCGAAGGCCACCGCGGCGCCGCTGTCGGCGGCGACGTGCGCGAGTTCCGCGGCGCGCAGCATCGCGTTGACCGGCACGACCATCGCGTCGGCGCGAAGGATCGCGTAGTACGCGAGGATCCACTGCGGCGAGTTCTGCAGGTACAACAGGACGCGGTCACCGCGCGCGACGCCGCAGTCGTGCTGCAGGAAGCCTGCCAGCCGGTCGACCCGATCGAGGCAGCTCGCGTAGTCGATCGACGCGCCGTGGAACACGATCATCGACCGGGTCGGGTGTCGCTGCGCGGACAGCCGAAGGTTCTCGTAGAGCGATCGCTGCGGGTAGTCGAGCGACAGCGGCCGCCCGGGCGGCCAGAAGCGGTGGTGCAGCGTGACCGCCGGCATCAGGCGATGCGCGAGTACGACGCTCCGCTCGACGATTGCGCGAGATGACGGTCGAAGGCCATCGCCACCGCGCGCACCAGCAGCCGCCCGCGCGGCAGCACTTCGACGCCGCGCTCGTCGATGCGCACGGCACCCGCGTCGATCAGCGGCGCGAGCGCCTCGACCGACCCCGCGAGCCAACGCCGGCTGTCGATGCCGCGGCGCGCGTCGAGCGCGGCCCAGTCGATCCGGAAGTCGCTCATCAGCGCGTTGATCGCGTCGCGGCGCACGAAGTCGTCGGCGTCCAGCGCGATGCCGCGCACCACCGGCAGCTCGCCGTGCTCGATGCGGCGGTAGTAGCCGTCGAGCAGCTTGTCGTTCTGCGCGTAGACGTCGCCGACCGACGAGATCGACGACACGCCGAGCGCGATCAGGTCGCCGGCGTCGTGCGAGCAGTAGCCCTGGAAGTTGCGGTGCAGGCGCCCCTCACGCTGCGCAACCGACAGCTCGTCGTCCTCGAGGGCGAAGTGGTCGAGGCCGAGGTGCCGGTAGCCGGCGCGCGCGAACATCGCCACCGCGCTCTCGAACATCCGGGCCTTCTCCTCGGACGACGGCAGTTCGGCCTCGGCGATGCGTCGCTGCGGCTTGAACAGCGCGGGCAGGTGCGCGTAGTGGTACAGCGCGATCCGGCCGGGCGCCGCCGCGATCGTCTTGCGAAGCGTCTCCTCGAAGCCGGCATGGTGCTGCCTGGGCAGCCCGTAGATCAGGTCGACGTTGATCGAGCGGAAGCCCGCGTCGCGCGCGGCCTCGATCAGCTCGAGCGTCTGCTCGTACGGCTGGATCCGGTTCACCGCGGCCTGGACGACCGGATCGAAGTCCTGGACGCCGAGGCTGACGCGGTTGAGCCCCATCGCGCGCAGCGTGCGCACCCGCTGCGGGCTGACCGTCCGCGGGTCGATTTCGATCGAGTACTCGCCGTCGTCGCTGAACTCGAAGTTCCGGCGCAGCATGTCGATCAGCGCGCCCAGCTCGGCGTCGGGCATGAAGGTCGGCGTGCCGCCGCCGAAGTGCATGTGGCTGATCGGCTGGCCGCCGCCAGTACGGTCGGTGACCAGCCCGACCTCGCGCTCGAGCGCCGCCAGGTACGGCGTCGACTGTTCGACGTGCCGGGTGCCGATCTTGTTGCAGCCGCAGTAGTAGCAGATCGACCGGCAGAACGGGATGTGCACGTACAGGCCGAGCGGCTCTCCGCGCCGGCCGGCGCGCGCGTTCAGGGCCTGGGCGTAGCGCTCGGCGCCGACGCGCTCGTCGAAGCGGTCGGCGGTCGGGTACGACGTATAGCGAGGCCCGCGCCCGCCGAAGCGGCGCAACAGGTCTTCGTCGATGATCAGCGGTTCGCTGCCTTGAGCGCTCATCGTGGCTGCTTTTCGGAGCCCCGCGAGGGGTCGGGAGGTGGGCGGTAAAGCCCTGCAATCATTGTCGCATCGGCAGCCGCCAGCGTCTAATCTGCGCGCATTGTCGACACCGTGGGAGGGACGTCGTGAACAGGTTCGTCCGCATCGGGATCGGCCTCGCGGCCGCCGGGCTCTTCGCCGGTGCGGCCCGGGCGCACGGGATGAGTTGGTCGCCGTGGCATCGCCCGCACCGTCACCGGCACCGCGGCGACGGGTATCGCCACCGCTGACACGGTCGGGTCACTTCGCGCGCACGACACCCCGGCGCGGCGACGACCGCAGCGGGAACGGGCTCCTAGTCGACGTCGACGGTGTAGTTCAGCGCCAGCCGCCCGCCATCCGGGTAG
>DAORSF010000318.1:0-3590 GCA_035443405.1 Burkholderiaceae bacterium
GCAGCTGCTGGTTGGGCAACCACGACGGCGACAGCGCCGCGTGGACCTTGCGGAACGCGACGTCCGAAGGCTGACGCTGCCGCCAGTCCTTCACTATCGGCTCGATCGCGTTGCAGAACGGGCAGGCGTACCAGAAGAACTCGACCACTTCGAGCTTGCCGCCGGCCGCAGTCGGCTGGGGCGGCTCGAGGGTTCGGTACTCGAAGCCCTCCTCGGGCTCGACGTTCTGGCGGGTCGCGCAGCCGGCGGCAAGCGCCGCGGTGCCGAGCGCCATCGCCTTCAGGAAGTGCCTCGTCCGAAGGTTGATCGAGTCGCTCATCGATGGGTAACCCCGATGCAATCGGCGTACAGGCGACGCCTTCGATTGCATCTTATTGATGCGCGCCCAGCATTTCTTTGACCTGCGTCGTCCGGCGCGCAGATCCGCTGCCCGACACTCATGCCTCGGCAACAACGGGCAGGGAGGAACCATGTCGACATCGGTCTACCGCCGGGCGCTGGCCCCGGCAGCCGTCGCCGCCGCGCTGGCGGCGTGGACGAATCCGGTGCACGCGGCCGGATTCGCGCTGTTCGAGCAGAATGCCAGCGGGCTGGGCAACGCGTTCGCGGGCGCCGCGGCAGTGGCCGAGGATGCCGGCACGGTCTACTTCAATCCTGCCGGCATGACCCGCATCAGGGGACGGCAGGTCGTCGGCGCGGTGTCGCTGATCAACGTCGAACTGAGCTTCAAGGACAGCGGTGCGTCGTCGGTGCCGCTGCTGCAGAGTCCCGGTGGCGGCAACGGCGGCGACGCGGGCGGAATGTCGGCGCTGCCGGCCGGGTACCTGACGTGGGAACTGCAGCCGAACCGGCTGTGGGCGGGCGTGGGCATCGGCGCGCCGTTCGGCCTGGGCACCGAGTGGGGCGCCGGCTGGGTCGGCCGATTCCACGCGATCGAGTCCGAAGTGCAGGCGATCAACATCAACCCCAGCGTCGCTTGGAAGGTCAACGACCAGTTCTCGCTGGGTGCCGGCGTCAGCTTCCAGCGCATGAAGGCGACCTTCTCGAATGCCGTGCCGTACGCACTTCTGGCGGCCAGCCTGTCCATCCCCGGCGTCGCGCCCGGCACCGAAGGGATCGCCGAGATCGAAGGCGACAGCTGGGCCACCGGGTGGAACCTCGGCGCGACCTGGCAGGTCACGCCCGCGACCCGGATCGGCGCGGCCTACCGCTCGAAGATCACGCACGACCTCGAAGGCGAAGTGCAGTTCGCGAATCGGCCCGCGCAGCTGGGGGCGGTCGTCCCGAACGGCGACGTCGAAGCGAAGGTCAAGCTGCCCGACACGGTGTCGGTCGCGCTGGCTCACGACGTCGACTCGCGCTGGCAGGTGCTGGCCGACTATACGTGGACCGGCTGGAGCTCGATCCCCGAGCTGGCGATCCTTCGGCCCACGGGGCAGACCGTGAGCCGAGTCAACCTCGCGTTCGAGGATTCGTGGCGCGTCGCGCTGGGGGCGAATTACCGGATGGACGAACGCTGGACCTTGCGCTTCGGGGTCGCGTACGACCGGACGCCGGTGCAGGATGCCGAGCGCACGCCGCGGCTGCCGGACATGGATCGCAAGTGGCTGTCGCTCGGCGCGCAATGGCGAGCCAGCCAGCAGCTCGCGTTCGACGTCGGCTTCACCTACATCTTCAGCAGCGACGCGTCCAGCGAACTGGTCAGCGCAACCGCCGGCAGGCTCGCGGGCACCTACAGCAACAAGACCTGGGTGCTCGGTGGACAGGCTCGCTACAGCTTCTAGCCGCGACGGGTTTCGCCGCGCGCGGCGGCTGCAGCCTGCATGACCGAGGGGCGGGCGCCGAAGGGCGGTTCCCGGCGCAAGCCCGCCGCCTCGACCCGGACGGCCGCACCGGCGCGCGTGCCGCAGAGCCGGTTCGGTCGGTTCGCCAGCGTCGCGATGGCGGCCGGCGAACTGGCGCTCGGCGGTCTCGCCGAGGGGGTGCGGCGACTCGCCGCGGGAGGTGGGGCCGGCGGCGCCAGTTCGGCGACCGTCTTCCTGTCGGCCGACAACGCGCGTCGACTGGCTGCGCGACTGGCCAGGCTGCGCGGCGGTGCGATGAAGCTCGGGCAGATGATTTCGCTCCAGGGAAGCGACCTGCTGCCGCCCGAGTTCGCGCAGGCGCTCGCGATCCTTCGCTCGCAGGCCGCGCCGATGCCGTTGGCGCAACTGCGCCGCGTGCTCGGGCGCGAATACGGCAAGGGCTGGCAGCGGCGCTTCGCGTGGTTCGACGAGGAGCCGATCGCTGCGGCGTCGATCGGCCAGGTACACCGGGCGCGCACGCTCGACGGTCGCGAGCTGGCGCTGAAAGTCCAGTACCCCGGCGTGGCGCGCTCGATCGCGAGCGACGTCGACAACATCGCGTCGGTGCTGCGCCTGATGAAGGTGCTGCCCAACAATGCCGACATCCCGGCGATCGCGGCCGAGGCGGCACGCCAACTGGCGCAGGAGGCCGACTATCTCGCCGAAGCCGCCTCGCTGGAGCGCTACGCGAAGCTGGTCGCCGACGAGCCCGATCTGCTCGTCCCGCGCACGCACGCGGACCTGACCACGCCGCGAATCCTGGCGATGGACTACATGGCGGGCGAGCCGCTCGAGACGCTGGCCGATCCCGCGGTGGCGCAGGTGACGCGCGACGCGGTCGGCACGCTGCTCGAGCGACTGATGTTTCGCGAGCTGTTCGAGTTCGGAACGATGCAGACCGACCCGAACTTCGCGAACTACCTGTGGCAACCGGACACCGGCAAGGTCGTGCTGCTCGACTTCGGCGCGACGATGCGCTTCGACGCGACATTCGTGGACGCCTATGCGCGGATCACGCGCGCGGTGATGGCCGGTGACCGCGACGCGGTGGCCCGCCGCGCGATCGACATCGGCTATGCGGTCGAAGGCGATCCGGACGAACTGGTCGACGCGACGGTCGAACTGATCATGCTGGTCTGCGAACCGCTTCGGCAGCGGGGTCGGTACGACTTCGCCGCGTCGGACCTGCCGTCGCGCGCACGTGCGCTGGGTTTCGACCTCGGCATCCGCCAGGGGCTGCTGCGTGTCCCCCCGCCGCAGACGATGTTCCTGCACCGAAAGCTGGTGGGGTCGTTCCTGACCCTCGCGCACATCGGCGCGCGGGTCGACGCGCGTTCGCTCGTGCGGCCGCTGCTCGATCGTCTACACTCCGCGACGTCCGGCGATACGGGAAGGAGGCACCGGTGAATGCTCATGCTTTGCGCGGCGCGGTCGCCGCGGTGCTCGTCGCCGTCGCTTTCGCATCGGGCGGCGACGCGCGTGCCGAGCAGATCGGCGAAGTCGACACGGTATTCAAGTGGATCGGCCCCGACCACAAGGTCATCGTCGACGCGCACGACGATCCGAAGGTGAACGGCGTGACCTGTTACGTGTCGCGTGCGACCACCGGCGGCATCAAGGGCGCACTGGGCGTCGCCGAGGACCGGGCCGAGGCGTCGATTTCGTGCAGCCAGGTGGGGCCGATCTCGTTCCGCGGGCCCTTGCCGAAGCAGGAGGAGATGTTCAGCGAGCGCATCTCGCTGGTGT
>DAORSF010000319.1:0-1368 GCA_035443405.1 Burkholderiaceae bacterium
TGGATCAGCCCGAAGGCCTTGACGCAGACCTTGCCGCCACCGGGATGGATCTTCCCGGCGCAGAAGTTCGGCTCCACTTCGGTGGCGACGCCGTCGACCACCTTGACGGTGAGCAGGTCGGGTCCTGCCACGCACTGGTAGCAGTAGGTGGGGACGCGCTGCGGCGCCGACGCCGGCGCCGGCGCGTCGGCGCCGACTGCACGGCCGGTGCCGGCCACCGGGAAATTCATGCGAGGCCTGCCTTCTTCGCCTTGGCGGCCAGGCGCGTCGCAAGGCCGGCGACGTCGACCACGAAGCGGTAGTGACGGCCGCGGCAGATCGCGTCGACACTGTCGCGGCCCTCGACGTCGAACGTGATCGCGCGACCCTTGACTTCCGCGATGGTGACCTTCAGCTCGACCGGCATGCCCATCAGCGTGGCCGCCAGGTGATCGATCTCGACGCGCGAGCCGACCGAGTCTTCGCCGGCGTCCAGGTGCTCGAGCAGCAGCTCGCGGCAGGCGATCTCGATGTCCTGCACCAGCATCGGCGTCGCATAGACGCGCGCGTTCTCGCCCATGAATCCGATCGTGCGGTCGCGATCGACGGTGAGCTTGCTGGTCCGCGTGGCGCCGGGGGCGAGGGAAGGCTTCATGGGTTTCTCCGTGTTCGGATCGAGGTTGGCGGAAGGGGTTCCGGGCAGGCGGGCTACAGGCCCAGGTAGGCCTGCTGCACGGCGGGGTTGACCAGCAGTTCGTCGCCGCGCCCGGACAGCGCGATGCGGCCGACCTCGAGCACGTAGGCGCGATCGGCGATCGACAGCGCAGCGCGCGCGTTCTGGTCGACCAGCAGGATCGTCGTGGCGGCATCCTTCAACGAACGGATCGTGGCGAAGATCTCGGCGACGAGGCGGGGCGCAAGGCCCATGCTCGGCTCGTCGAGAAGCAGCAGCTTCGGCTTCGTCATCAGCGCGCGGCCCATCGCGAGCATCTGCTGCTGCCCGCCGGACAGCGTGCCTGCCGCCTCGCGTCGCTTCTGTGCCAGGATCGGGAACAGCCGGTAGACGCGCTCGAGGCTCTCGGGCAGTTCGCTGGCCGGTCGCACGTAGGCGCCGAGCCTCAGGTTGTCCTCGACCGACAGCGGGCCGAACACCTGGCGGCCTTCGGGCACCTGGACGATACCCATTCGCACGCGCGCGCGCGCGGGCAGCTTCGTGATGTCGGCGCCTTCGAAGCGCACGTTGCCGCCTGCGGTCGGTTGCACGCCGGACAGCGCGCGCAGCAGCGTCGACTTGCCGGCGCCGTTGGCGCCGACCAGCGCGATCAGTTCGCCGGAGTCGACGCGCAGGCTGACGTCGCTCAGCGCGGTGATCCGGCCGTAACGGCTCGA
>DAORSF010000319.1:1468-3579 GCA_035443405.1 Burkholderiaceae bacterium
CCGGCGGCCGGCTCGTCGAGCAGCAGCATCTTCGGCTCGCCGGCGAGCGCGCGGGCGATCTCTAGCCGCTTGAGCGCACCATAGGGCATCGAATCGGCGCCGGCGTCGGCGTAGGCGGCGAGGCCGACGAAGTGGAGCAGGTCATGCGCGCGGGCGCGACAGTCGCGCTCGGCGCGGACCAGTCGCCGCGTGCGCAGCAGCGCCGGCAGCAGGCCGCAGCGCTCGCGAAGGTGGCGCCCCGTCATGACGTTCTCGAGCGCGCTCATGTTGAAGAAGATCTGCAGGTTCTGGAACGTGCGGCCGATGCCGGCCGCGGCGAACGCGTGCGTCGGCAGGCCGGTCAGTTCGCGGCCGTCGAGCGCGATGCTGCCGGCGCTCGGCACGTAGACGCCGGTGAGAAGGTTGAGCAGCGTGGTCTTGCCGGCGCCGTTCGGGCCGATGATCGAGTGAACCGTGCCTGCGTCGATCGAAAACGAGAGGCCCTGCACCGCGTGGATGCCGCCGAACTCCCTGGAGAGCCCTTCGACGCGCAGCCCGCTCATCGCGGCCTCCGGCCGAGCCAGTCGCCGATCGTCGGCACCGCGCCGCGCGGGAAGAAGATCATCGTCGCCATCATGATCGCGCCGAGCACGACCATCTCGTACTCCTTGACGACAGTGAGCGCCTGCGGCAGCACGGTGAGCACCGCTGCGCCGACCACGGCGCCGAAGGTCGACGCCATGCCGCCGAAGACGACCATCGTCACCAGTTCCACCGAATGCATGAAGGACGCCTTGGCCGGCGTGATGAAGCCGCTGTAGAACGCGGTCAGCCCGCCGGCGATCGCCGCGAACACCGCCGAAACGACGAAGACCATCAGCTTCTGGCGTGCGCTGTCGATGCCGACGACCTCGGCCGCCACCTCGGAGGTGTGCAGTGCGCGCAGCGCGCGGCCGGTCGGCGACTCGATCAGGTTCAGCGCCAGCCAAACGGCGAGCAGCAGGCAGGCGCCCACCACCCAGTACCAGACCTGCTCGCCCTGGACGGCCCAGCCGAACACGGTCAGCGGCGGCACCGGCATTCCGTCGGGCCCGCCGGTGAGGCGATCCTCGTTGGCGAGCACGATCGACACGATGATGCCGAGGCCGAGCGTCGCCATCGCGAGGTAGTGGCCCTTCAGACGCAGGATCGGGCGACCGACGACGAAGGCCATCAGCGCGACGCCCGCGGTGGTGGCGGCCAACGCCGCCAGCGGGGGAACGCCGTAGCGCGATGCCAGCAACGCGGTGCCGTAGGCGCCGAGGCCGAAGAAGCCGGCATGCCCGAGGCTGATCTGCCCCGCATAGCCGATCAGCAGGTTCAGTCCGACGCAGACGATCGCATTGAGCCCGACCAGGATCGCGACGTCGTAGAAATAGTCGTTGACGAGAACCAGCGGCACCAGCCCGATGGCCAGCGCCAACGCGGCGAGGCCGCCGGTGCGTGGCGCCGCCCACCAGCGCGACGACCCCGGCGCCCGCTCAGACGCGTTCGGTCCGGAGTGCACCGAGGATTCCATCGGGTCGGACGAAAAGTACCGCGAGGATGATGACGAAGGCGATCACGTCCTTGTAGGCCGACGAGACGTAGCCGGCGCCGAGGCTCTCGAGCAGCCCGAGCAGCAGCCCGCCGACGATCGCGCCGGGGAAGCTGCCGAGCCCACCGAGGATCGCGGCCGCGAATCCCTTGAGGCCGAGCATGATGCCGGCGTCGTAGGACGTGAACGTGATCGGCGCGATCAGCACGCCTGCGATCGCGCCGAGCGCGGCGGCCAGTCCGAAGCTTGCGAACAGCACCCTGCGCACGTCGATGCCGACCAGCTGCGCGGCGAAGCGGTTGTAGGAGGTTGCGAGCATCGCCTTGCCGAGCAGCGTGCGATTGAAGAAATACGACAGGACGACGACGATCGCAACGGTGACTCCGATCACCCACAGGCTCTGCGGGACGATGGTCGCGCCGAAGAACTCGATCGGCTTGTCGCCCGACAACGGCGCCAGGGCGTGAATGCGCTTGTCCCACACCAGCTGGGCGAGCCCCCTGAGGAAGATCGACGCGCCGATCGTGATGATGATCAGCGTCACGACATCGGCGTT
>DAORSF010000320.1:0-3579 GCA_035443405.1 Burkholderiaceae bacterium
TTTCTCGTTCACGGTCCACCGCAACGAGTACCAGAAGGCGCTCGACGTGCTCAACGGCAAGGTGCGAGAAGCGATCAAGGCGGGCGACATCGTCGGCGACCCCAGGATCTGCAAGGTGTCCGCGGTCGGCATCGGCATGCGCTCGCACGTCGGCATTGCCAGCCAGATGTTCCGCACGCTGTCGGAGGAGGGCATCAACATCCAGATGATCTCCACCAGCGAAATCAAGATCTCGGTGGTGATCGAGGACAAGTACATGGAGCTGGCGGTCAGGGCGCTGCACAAGGCGTTCGGGCTGGACCAGCCGGCGGCCGCACTCGGGGCCTGAGCCCCTGCGGGCATCCCGCGACGCGCTTCGCGCGTCGCCCTGCGGTACAATCGCGCCCGAGCCGGCATCGAGGGAGCGTGATCTCATTCGAAGCCCGGAGACGTGGCCGAGAGGTCGAAGGCACTCCCCTGCTAAGGGAGCATGCGGCCAAAAACTGCATCGAGGGTTCGAATCCCTCCGTCTCCGCCAGTAACCTGACCGCCATCTGGCTCACGTCATGCCGATCTACGAGTACGCCTGCCGCCAATGCGGCCACCAGTTCGAGACCCTGGTCCGGTCGGGCGCCACCCCCGAGTGCCCGAACTGCCGTTCGATCGAGTTGCAGAAGCAGCTGTCGGTGTTCGCTACATCCGTCGCGACGGCCGCGGCCCCGTCCGCTGCGCCGTGCGGTTCGTGCGGGCACCCGGACGGGCCGGGCGCCTGCGCGTTCGGCTGAGGCTCCGCGCGAAGGACGGAGCCACCGGACAGGGCGCGCTGTCTTCCGCTGCCCGGGTTTCGCGGCCGCGTTGCCGGTCAGCTGTCGCCGGCATCGTCGACCCAGGCCAGCGCGTCCTCGAGCCGGTCGTCGCCCCAGAAGATCTCGGTGCCGTGGGCGAAGGTCGGCGACCCGAAGATGCCGAGTTCGCGTGCGCGATCCGTTTGCGCCGCGTACGCGTCGCGCACCGCGTCGGCGTTCGCTGCAGCGAGGCAGCGATCGACATCCTGGCCCAGTTCGTCGAGGATCGAGCGCACCACCGCCGGTCGTCCCGGATCCTGCTTGCCGAGGAACCAGGCCTTGTAGGCGGCTTGCGTGAACTCGGGGCACCAGCCCTCGAGCGCAGCCAGCGTGGCCACGCGGTTGGCGAGCTCCTCGGGGTCGATCGGGTAGGGAGGGGCGCCGTCGAATGCGATGCCGAGGCGCTTCGCACGGCGCTCGAGGTCGCGCCACATGTAGCGCATCTTGAACGGCTTGCCGACGAAGGGGCTGTTGTTCTGCTCGCGCATCAGCGTCCTCACGCTGAACGGACGCCAGACCAGGTCCACGCCGCGGGCCTGCGCCGTGCCTGCCGCGCGGCTGACCGAGAGGTAGCTGTACGTGCTGCCGATGAAGAAGAAGAAGTCGAGACGACGGGCCATGACGACTCCCCGGGGCGGCGGGCGCCGTCGGGGCGCCGCGTCGGGCAAGGATTCACCTCTGCCCGTTGCTCGTCAAGGCCGCGAACGTCCGACCGGACGAGAACGGTGAACCCGGCCGGGCTATCATCGGCAAAGTCACCGTTGCGGAAGCGTCGATGTCATCCAGTCCTGGCTCTCCCGTCGTCGGCGTGATCGTCGCCGCCGGACGCGCGACGCGGCTTGCGCCATTGCCGTGCAGCAAGGAGTTGCTGCCGATCGGCGTGCACCGCGAGCCGGACGAACTTCGCGGGCGCCCCAAGGTGGTCTCGCAATACCTTCTCGAGAAGATGCGGGCCGCGGGGGCGCGCCGGGTCTTCTTCGTCGTGCGCAGCGGCAAGTTCGACATCGCGGAGTACTACGGCGACGGCTCACGCCTGGGCTTGTCCATCGCCTACCTGATGATGAACGAGCCGTGGGGACCGCCGTTCAGCGCCGCGCAGGCCGCACCCTTCGTCGACCATGCCACCGTGCTGTTCGGGTTTCCGGACATCCTGATCCAGCCCGAAGACTGCTTCGTGCGCGCGCGCGAGCGGCTGCGCGGCACGGGGGCCGACATCGTGCTCGGCCTGTTCAGCGGCGCGCTGACCGATGGGCTCGACGTGGTCGATACGGACGAACACGGTCGGGTCACCGGGCTGATCACGAAGGAAGAGGGGCCCCCGCGCCGGGAAGGCGACGCCGGGTACCTGCTGGCCGCCTGGGCGCCCGGATTCACGCGCTTTCTCGTCGACGAAACACGCTGGCTGGCGGAGGTCGCGCGCGCCAACGTGCGCGGGGAGGTCGCGCGCGCGAGCCCGCGCGGGTCGTCGCCGGACTGGCCGATGGGCGCCGTCATTGCGGCCGCGATCCGGGCCGGGCTGCATGTGGACAGCGTGTTTCTTCCCGATGCGCGCTTCCTCGACGTCGGGACGCCCGACGGCCTGGCGGCTGCCGCCGGCTTCCCCGGCGTGTGGTCCGGGCGCGGCTGATCTTCATGGCCGGCTCCCCGGAAATGCTTCCGGTCGCGTTCTGGCTGGTGCCGTCGGAGCCGCGGCGCTCCACCCTCGCGGACCTGATCGCCGCGCTCGCTGCTGCCCACCGGGGCCCGGTGTTCGAGCCGCACGTCACGCTCGAGGTGAACCACGCACGCGGTGACCTGTCGCTCGAGGCGCTGCTCGATCGCGTCGCGGCGGTGTTCGACCCGATGACGCTCACGGCGGGCCGGACGGCGCACTCCGACGTCCACTACAAGACGCTGTACGTCGAGTTAGACGACCCGCGCCTCTTTGCATTGCAGCGGGCGTTGCGCGACGAACTCGGTCGCGACGACGCCTCCTACGAGTTGCGCCCCCACCTGAGCCTGCTCTACCGGGGTGGCCTCGACCACGACACGCGCGAGCGCCTGGCCGATGCCCATCGCCTCGACGGGGAACGCATCGCGTTCGATTCGCTGGTCGTCGTGCGCCCTGCGAAGCCCGGCGGCGACCTGTCGGCGATCGAGGCCATCGACACGTCGCTGCGCAAGCGGCTGGCTGCCTTCTAGAGCCCCCAGAAGAACATGTAGCCGTAGCCGATGCAGAGCATGACGAACAGGGTCAGATCGCCCAGGTTCATCGCATTCCCTCCTGCGTCCGGAAAGACCCGGACACCGTGGCGACCGGGTCGTACAACGTGCAGCAAGCCGCATGCCCGCGACGGTGCGGAAAAAAAGCGCCCGCGCGAGGCGGGCAAAGAGGGGGGAGAGCGGACGCTTCGGTTCGCGTTGCTCCCCGCAAACCGCGTGCCCGCGCGCCGGTTACCCGGGCCGGACAGCGAGTTGCCGGTGTTCGCGATGCCGGTCGCCAGAGGCCCAACGGCCCCGACCGGTCATTCGCTGTCGAGGTTCCGGCGGATCACGGCGGGCACGCCGCTCACGTAGGTCCGCCGCGGCACGTTGCGTGCGACGACGGAGCCGCCGGCCACCAGCGCTTCCTCGCCGATGGTCACGCCGTGCAGGATCACCGCAGCCGCCTTGATGCCGGCGCCGGCGCCGATCACGACCGGCTTGTCGCCCACGAGCCGTGGCAGGCGCGACTCGAGGAACCGGTTCTTGTTGAACGCGTTGTGCGTCATGACGA
>DAORSF010000321.1:0-3573 GCA_035443405.1 Burkholderiaceae bacterium
CGTCGATGACCTTCTTCTGGGCGGCCGACAGCTTGTCGTACCAGCCCTTGTTCATCGTCCACGCGAAGGTCGACGCGTACAGTTTGTGGTCGTTGTGGAACTTGGTCACCTTGTCGATGCCGAAGGTGATGATCGAGTGCCAAGGGAACACGATCGCGTCGGCCACGCCCTTCTCGAGCGCGTCACGAGCCTCCGGTGCCGTGACCTGGACGTTGGTCGCACCCAGCAGCGACATGTAGGCGGCCATCGTTCCGTTCGACGGGCGGATCTTCATGCCCTTGACCTGCGCCGGGTCGGAAATCGCCTGCTTGGAATGCATCGTGCCGGTGTGCACGTGCGCGAAGCAGAACTTGATGTCCTTCATCTCGGAGGCCGCGTACGTGCGGTACCAGGCGTCGAGCGCGGCCGAGCCGCGGCCTGCGTTGCTGATCAGCATCGGCAGCTCGCCGGCCGAGAACACCGGGAAGCGTCCTGCCTGGTAGCCGGGATTGACCCAGGTCATGTCGGCGATGCCGTCGCGTGCCATGTCGTAGTGGTCGGGCGCCTTGCCGAGCTGCTGCGCCGGGAACAGCGCGACCTTGATCGAGCCCTTCGAGGCCGCTTCGACCGACTTCGCCCACGGCTCGAATCCGAGCTTCGCCAGCGGGTGCGTCGGCGGCAGCCAGTGCGCGAATCGCATCTCGATCGGCTTGTCCTGAGCCACTGCGGTCGCCGAGGCCAGCGCCAGCGCGGCAGCCGCGGCGGCGATCGGCAGTCTGGACATCTTCATCGTGCGTCTCCTCATGCAGGTCGTGTCGTTGTCGGGGAGGGATTCCGGGTCAGCGCGAAGTTACTACAGTTGATGCCGACCCGCGCGGCTTTTTCATCCAGACGATCGGCTTTGCGGCGGGCGGCAGCGGCGTGATCCCGGCCTGCTCGAGCGACTTCTCGAGCTGGCGGCCTTCGGGTTCGAACAGGGCGGCCTCGATGGCCCGGTGCAATTCCTGCGCGGCGCCTCCGGCGGGAGCCGAGGCCGATTGCAGCACGCGCTCGATTAGCGTGTCGAAGATCCGCGCGAAACTGGCGCGGCCCCGACGATGCGTGTCGCCATAGCCCTTGAGCACCCGCGGCATCTCCGCCAGCGCGGCGGCGAAGGCCGGCGAGATCGGCAGCATCCGCTCCAGCGCGGTCAGCCAGCGCTCGATCGCCTGCTGCTCATCGTGAAAGCGCAGCGAGCGGCGGCGCAGCGGGCGCAGGCGTGCGAGCAAGCGAAGCATCAGGTAACCGTGGATGCGCGTGCTCGGCAGGTGCATGCCGCGATTGAGCGTTTCGAGCTTGCCGCGCCGTGTCGCCCATTCGCGCAGGCGAGCGCCGATCTCCCGGGGCAGGATCGCCGCCACTTCGTCGACGCCCGGCTTCAGGTATTCGACCACCTCCAGGATCTCGCCTTCGCGCACGCGCGCTTCGTTGCGGATGCGCGCGATGCGGCTGCTTCGCGACTTGAGGTCGGCGACCCGGATGACGTCCTCGTAGCTCATCCACAGCGCAAGGTGCCGCGCCGCTTCCGACAGCGCACGGCCGAGCGCCGAATGGGCCGCCGGGTCGCCGGCGGCGGCGGCCAGGCGCTGCAGCCGCTCGACGTAGAGCCGTCCGTAGGCCGCATCCTGGTAGTCGAGCACGCGCACCACGCCGTGCGCGGCATTCTCGCGCATCGGCGCGGGAAGCGTCGCCAGCAGCGGCGCCCAGACCTCGGGGCTGGTCTTCGAGGTTATGCCTGCGCCCGCACCGGCCAGCGCGTCGCGCGCGGCGCTGGCGGCGACCGCGTCGAACGCGGCGCCGAATCCGGCGAGGCTTGCCTGCACGCCGACACCGCCCTCGCGAATGACGCGTTCGCAGACCTCGCGCGACCAGGGCAGCACGGCGGCGCCGGCGAGGGCGCCGAACATCACGGCGCTGATCACCGTGCCGTGAGCCGCGGCGATGGACGCCATGTCGAGGCTCAGGTAGCGCGCGGCAAGCGTCCGCGCACCGGCGTGGATGCGATCGTCGTCGAAGCGACCGTCGCCCATCTGCATCTTTTCCTGCGTCGTGTAGACGCGGTGCGACGCGGCGATCAGCGTCGTTCGTTTCGGGTGCACGAAGCCGCGCTCGATCATCCGGCCGGCTTCCGCCAACTCGCTGGCCAGCACGACGTCGACGCCGCCCGGCATCGGGTTGAGCGCGAACACCGGCTGCGCGCCGTCGGGGGCGGGCGTGCGCATCATCTCGATGTAGTAGCTGGTCGAACCGGTTCGCTGCGCGACGCCCGGCACCGACGTGGCCTGAACCGGCAAGCGCTGCG
The DNA here is from genome assembly GCA_035443405.1 of Burkholderiaceae bacterium. Taxonomy (GTDB): domain Bacteria; phylum Pseudomonadota; class Gammaproteobacteria; order Burkholderiales; family Burkholderiaceae_E; genus Zeimonas. The sequence goes on from DAORSF010000321.1 coordinate 2,321, forward strand.
CGAGCGCGCACTCGACGATCCAGTCGGCGAGCACGCCGCCGCCTTCGCCGCCGAGGGCGGCGATCAGCAGCGTGAAAGGTTTCGTGTCGATCATGTCAGGCCGGCTGGATCGCGTGGATGAAAGCCGCGCGCACGCGGGCCTTGAAGCGATCCCAGCGATTGGGGTTGCTGACGATCTCGGCGCGCCAGAACGACGGGCACAGCACGGCGGCGTGCGCGACCTCGCCGCACAGGCCGCAGCCGACGCATTCATTGGTGACGTGCGCGACGGGGTCGACTTTCAGCGGGTCGGTCGGCGTCTTGACGGTGAGGGTGGGGCAACCCGACAGGCGGATGCAGGAGTGGTCGCCGGTGCAGGTGTCCTCGTCGACGCCGAAGCGGGTGCGCACGACGCGCTTGCCCTCCTTGAGCAACTTTGCGCGCAGCGGCTTGAGGCGACGCTGACGCTCGAGCTGGCACTCGCCGTCGGCGATGACGACCTTCAGGCCCTCGAACGACGAGGTCAACGCCTCTTCCAGCGTCTTGCGAACGTCGCCGACCTTGTAGTTGTTCACGGTGCGCAGCCACTTCACGCCCATCCCCTTGAGCGTGTTCTCGATCGTGACTTCGCTGCCGGTGGCGCTGGTGCCTTCGGCGACGCGGCGCGACTCCGAGGTCGGTGTCGAGATCGTCTCCTGCGTGCCGGTGGCCGACGTGTAGCCGTTCTTCATGATGATCAGCACGCCGTCGCCCTTGTTCAGCAGCGTGGACGAAACGCCGGACAGCAGGCCGTTGTGCCAGAAGCCGCCGTCTCCCATGATCGCCACCGGGCGCCTGGCGGAGAAGCTGCGCACGCCTGCACCGCTGGCCAGGCTCATTCCGTAGCCGAGGATCGAGTTGCCGAAGGAGAACGGCGCGAAGGTCGCGAACGAGTGGCAGCCGATGTCGGCCGAGACGTGCAGCTTGCCGATGTCCTTCTCGACCAGCTTCAGCGCGGCGAACACCGGTCGCTCCGGGCAGCCGGTGCAAAAGTTGGGCGGTCGGGCCGGCAACGAACCGCCGAAGGCCTCCGTCGCCTGCTGCCTCAGTCGGGTGATCTCGCCCAGCAGTCGCTCGGCGTCTTCGCGCGGCAGGTCCGGTGCGTGCGCGGCCAGGTAGCGCACCAGACCCGAGAGGATCAGTTCGGCGGTGTACTCGCCGCCCATCGCGAGGAGGTCCTTGCCGTGCAGCTTCGTCTGCAGGTCGGCACGGCGCAGGATCGTGTTGATTTCCTG
>DAORSF010000322.1:0-3566 GCA_035443405.1 Burkholderiaceae bacterium
CCTCGACCGGATAGTCGACGATGTAGGTCGGGTCCCAGAGCTGGTGTTCGGCCACTTCCTCGAACAGCGCGAGTTGCAGCGCGCCGATCGCTGCGCCGCCGAGCTGCGGCCCGTCGACCGCCACGCCGAGGCGCGTCAGTTCGCCGCGCAGGAAGCCGGCGTCCTGCAGCTGGGCGGGTGCGTACCTCGGCGCGTACCTGGCGATCGCGCCGGTGATCGAGAGGCGCTCGAACGGGCGCCCCAGGTCGATCGTTCGCCCCTGGTAGGTGACGGTCGACGAACCGGTCGCCGCGAGCGCCGCGTCGCGGATCACCTGCTCGGTGAAGTCCATCAGCCAGCGGTAGTCGGTGTACGCGGCGTAGAACTCGAGCATCGTGAACTCGGGGTTGTGCCGCGGGCTGATGCCCTCGTTGCGGAAGTTTCGATTGATCTCGTAGACACGTTCGAAGCCGCCGACGACCAGCCGCTTCAGGTACAGCTCGGGCGCGACGCGCAGGAACATCTGCTGGTCCAGCGCGTTGTGGTGCGTGACGAACGGCCGCGCGGCCGCGCCGCCCGGAATCGGGTGCAGCATCGGCGTCTCGACCTCGAGGAAGCCGTGCGAGCCCATGAAGGCGCGGATCGCGCCGATCGTGCGGCTGCGCGCGATGAAGGTGTCGCGCGTCTCGCCGGTGACGATGAGGTCGACGTAGCGCTGGCGGTAGCGCAGCTCGGGGTCGGCGATGCCGTGGAACTTGTCGGGAAGCGGCCGCAGCGACTTCGCCAGCAGGCGCACGCCGGTGCAGCGCACCGACAACTCGCCCTTCATCGTCTTGAACAGCACGCCTTCGCAGCCGACGATGTCTCCGAGGTCCCAGTGCTTGAAGGCCGCATGCGCGTCCGCGCCGACGCCCTCGTCGTTCAGGTACAGCTGCACGCGCCCGGTCGCGTCCTGGATCGTCGCGAAGCTGGCCTTGCCCTGCACGCGCTTGAGCATGATCCGCCCGGCGAGCGTCACTTCGACGCGCTCGGCCTCGAGCTGCTCGCGCGTCTTGAAGCCGAAGTGCTCCGCGATCGCGGCGGCACGATGCGACGGGCGGAAATCGTTCGGGTACGCGGTGCCGTTCTCGCGTAGCCGGGCCAGCTTGGCGCGTCGCTCGGCGACGATCGCGTTGTCGTCGCGGTGGACGAGTTCGGCGGCGGTGTCGTGGTGCGCGGGACTGTCGCTCACGGCTCAGACTCCCTGTTTGAGGCTCGCGACGATGAACTCGTCGAGGTCGCCGTCGAGGACCGAACGGGTGTTGCTGATCTCGACGCTGGTGCGCAGGTCCTTGATGCGCGACTGGTCGAGCACGTACGAGCGGATCTGGTGGCCCCAGCCGATGTCGGTCTTGCCGGCTTCGACCTTGTCCTGCTCGGCCTGGCGCTTGCGCAGTTCGAACTCGTAGAGGCGCGCGCGCAGCATGCTCATCGCCTCGTCGCGGTTGCGGTGCTGCGAGCGGTCGTTCTGGCACTGCACGACGATGCCGGTCGGGTTGTGCGTGATGCGCACTGCAGACTCGGTCTTGTTGACGTGCTGGCCGCCGGCGCCGGAAGCGCGGTAGACGTCGATGCGCAGGTCCGCCGGGTTGATGTCGACCTCGATGGAATCGTCGACCTTCGGATACACGAAGACCGAAGCGAACGACGTGTGGCGTCCGCCGCTCGAGTCGAACGGCGACTTGCGCACCAGCCGGTGGATGCCGGTCTCGGTGCGCAGGTAGCCGTACGCGTATTCGCCGTCGACGCGCACCGTCGCGCCCTTGATTCCGGCGACGTCGCCGGGCGACTCCTCGAGGATCTCGGTGGCGAAGCCCTTGCGCTCGCAGTAGCGCAGGTATTGGCGAAGCAGCATCGCGGCCCAGTCCTGCGCTTCGGTGCCGCCAGCCCCGGCCTGGATCTCGATGAAGCAGGGGTTGGGGTCGGCCGGGTGCGAGAACATGCGCCGGAACTCGAGATCGGCAACCTGGGCCTCGATCGCGTGTGCGTCGGTTTCGACCGCGACCAGCGTGTCGTCGTCGTTCTCGGCCGAGGCCATCGCGAACAGCTCGGCGACGTCGCGCAGCGAGGCGTCGATGCTGCCGAGGCGGTCGACGACGCCCTCGAGCATCTTCTTTTCGCGACCGAGGTCCTGCGCGTGCTTCGCGTCGTTCCAGATGTCGGGAGTCTCGAGCTCCCGGTTGATCACTTCGAGGCGGGTCTTCTTCGTCTCGTAGTCAAAGATACCCCCGAAGCTCTTCGACGCGCCTGCGAAGGTCGTCGATCAGCGATTCGAGTTGATTCAGGCGCTCGGCTTCCATGGGTGCGGTGACCTTCGAGTCAAACCGCGCATTATACGGGGCGGGGTGCGCTCATTGCGCGTCCCCCGAGGCGGACTCGACCGCCTCGATCACCAGTCGAACGTTCGCCAGGCCCTGGTATTCGTCGCGCATCAGCCGGTAGGCGATGCGCGCGGACGCGGGCAGGGGATCGGTGCGCCCGAACGCGATCGCGTCCAGCCGTTGGCCCGCGGCGGCGCGCAGCTGCACCTTCAGGTGGCGTGCACCGACGACCGACTGGCGCAGGACCGCGAACTCGTCCGAGAACAGCGGCGGCGGGAAGCCCTGGCCCCAGACCTCGCCTTCGAGCGCGTCGACCAGCGGCAGGTCGATTTCGGCGGCAGGCAGCGGCCCGTCGGTCAGCAGCGTGGATGCGAAGCACGAGGGGTCGGCGAACGCCTCGACCGCCTGCTCGAGGAGCAGCGCGAACTCGTCGAGTCGAGACGCGCGCAGCGTCAGCCCCGCCGCCATCGCGTGTCCTCCGAAGCGCAGCAGCAGCCCCGGTGCCCGCTTGTCGACCAGATCGAGGACGTCGCGAAGATGAACGCCGGCGATCGATCGCCCCGACCCGCGAAGCAGCGCCGGGTCGGCGGCCGATGCGGCGAGCGCGACCGTCGGCCGGTTGACGCGTTCCTTGACGCGGCTGGCCACGAGGCCGATGACGCCTTCGTGCCAGCCGGCACGATGCAGCACGACCGACTTGCGGTCCGTGCCGAGCCCGGGGAGTTCGTCGAGGGCCGCGAGTGCCTCGTCGCGCATCGTGCTCTCGATGCCGCGACGCTCGCGATTGATCGCGTCGAGCGCGGTGGCGAGTTCCGTGGCGCGTGCCTCGTCGTCCGTGACGAGGCACTCGATGCCGAGCGAGATGTCGGCGAGCCGGCCGGCGGCATTGATGCGCGGTCCGATCGCAAAGCCGAGGTCGGAGCTCGACGCGCGCCGATGATCGCGCCCGGCCACCTGCAGCAGCGCACGAATGCCGGCGCAGGTCGCGCCGGCGCGGATCCGCTGCAGGCCGGCCGCGACCAGCAGGCGGTTGTTGCCGTCGAGCCGGACCAGATCGGCGACCGTTCCGAGCGCGACCAGGTCGAGCAGGCGCTGCAGCGGCGCTCGCGCGGCGGCGCCGCCGGAGTCGCGTCGGCGCAGTTCGGCTCGCAGCGCGAGCAGCAGGTAGAACACGACGCCGACGCCGGCCAGGTGCCTGCTCGGGAACTCGCAGCCCGGCTGGTTCGG
>DAORSF010000323.1:0-3557 GCA_035443405.1 Burkholderiaceae bacterium
AGGAAGTCGCGGTCGTACAGGCCGAGCGCGATGATCTCGTGGATCAGCGCCAGCATCAGTGCGCCGTCGGTGCCCGGGCGGATCGGCACCCATTCGTCGGCGATCGCCGAGTAGCCGGTGCGGACCGGATTGATCGAGATGAAGCGCCCGCCCGCGCGCTTGAACTTCGAGATCGCGATCTTCAGCGGGTTCGAGTGGTGGTCCTCGGCGGTGCCGATCATCACGAACAGCCGCGCGCGGTCGAGGTCGGGTCCGCCGAATTCCCAGAACGAGCCGCCGATCGTGTAGATCATGCCGGCGGCCATGTTGACCGAGCAGAAGCCGCCGTGGGCGGCGTAGTTGGGCGTGCCGAACTGGCGCGCGAACAGCCCGGTGAGCGCCTGCATCTGGTCGCGGCCGGTGAACAGCGCGAACTTTTTCGGGTCGGTCGAGCGAATCCTTGCGAGCCGTTCCTCGAGCAACGCGAAAGCCTCGTCCCACGAGATCTCGTCGAACTGGCCGCTGCCGCGCTCGGCGCCGGGCTTGCGCCGCAGCGGCTTCGTGAGCCGGGCCGGCGAGTATTGCTTCATGATCCCCGACGAACCCTTGGCGCAGATGACGCCCTGGTTCAGCGGGTGGTCGGGGTTGCCCTCGATGTAGCGGACTTCGCCGTCGCGCAGGTGCACCCGGATGCCGCAACGGCAGGCGCACATGTAGCAGGTGGTGTTGCGGACTTCGGTGCTCGCTTCGGGCAGCGGCGCCTGGGTCGGATCGTGAATCGGCTCTGGTGGCATCTGGGCTGGCGGTGACCTGAAGTTCCGGTCCGACGCCGGGGACGACGACCCGTGGCCCGCAGGCGTCGTGTTCGGCCCGATCGACCCGTATCGCGCCGATGTTAAGCGATCGCGCCTGCTCCCTCCATAAGCATTCCGGGGGAGTGGTTCCATTATCCGTTTGGGGGATCGCCGTGTAAGATCGTGCCGTAAGCCCCGGTTCGCCCGGGAAGCGCAGGAGGTTGAATGCAGGTTCCGGGTACCGGATCGATCCAGGGTGCGCCGCTCTACGAATCGGCCGCGCCGCCCGACGAATCGGCCGCGCCGCAAGCCGCGGTGGCGGGCGTTCGCGAACGCAAGCCGGCGAACTTCGCGCCGAGCGTCGATCGCCGCGGCGACCACCCGGCGGCGGCTGCGGCCGGCGTGGGCGGCACGCCGCAGTCGATGCTCGACGCTTTCCTGGTCACGGTGGTCAGGCTTGCGGGCGCGCGGGCCGGCGCGGTGCGCGCACTGACCCCCGAAGGCGACCGGCTGCGCCTGGTCGCCGCCTGGGGCCTTCCCGAAGACGTGCTCGCGCGCGAGGCGCTGATCGGGCCGTGTGGCGTCTGTGGCGACGCCTTGCAGGGCGACGCGGTGCGCGTGGCCGACAACCCGGCGCGCTGCGGCAGGCTTGCCGTCGACAACTTCTTCGAGCAGGTCTGTACCGGCACCGTGGCGGTGCCGCTCGAGTACAAGGGTCGGTCGGTCGGCGTGTTCACGCTGTTCTTCGACGGCGTGCACAGCCTGCGTGGCGAGGTCATCCACCTGCTTCGCCCGGTGGGCCAGCTGTTCGGGCTCGCGCTCGAGAACGCCAGGCTCGAGCGCGAGAACCTGCAGACGAGCCTGGTGCACGAGCGCCAGACCATCGCGGGCGAGCTGCACGATTCACTCGCCCAGTCGCTGACGTTCGTGCGCATGCGCATGCCGCTGCTGCAGGACGCGATCTCGCAGCAGGACGCCGGCCGGGCGCTGAAGTACTGCCAGGACGTCAACGACGAACTGGGCAGCGCCAACCGGCGCGTGCGCGAGCTGATCACGCACTTCCGCGCCGGCATGGACGCGCAGGGCCTGCATCGCGCCCTCGAGCAGGTCGCCGACACGTTCTACGAGCGAACCGGCATCGCGCTCGACTTCGACTGCCGGATGCCGCAGTTGCGGCTCGCTGCCGACGTCGAGGTGCAGATGTTCCACATCCTGCAGGAGGCGCTCGCCAACGTGCGGCGGCATTCGGGCGCGCGTCGCGCCCGGCTGCGGGTCGAGCGCGTCGGCGCCGACGTGGTGTTCAGCGTCGACGACGACGGTTGCGGCTTCACGACGAAGGACTGTGGCGGCGGCCGGGCGGCGCCCCGGTCGAGTTTCGGGCTCGACATCATGCGCGAGCGCGCCGAAGCCATCGGCGCGCGCGTGTCGTTCGAGAACCCGCCGGGCGGCGGAGCGCGCGTGGTCGTCCGCATCGCGGCCGTCGATCCCGCCGGTGAGACGAAGGGCACGGAGGCGGCGCATGGCTGAGCCCCTGCGCGTCGCGCTGATCGACGATCACGGGCTCTGCCGGCGCGGTCTCGGCGAGTTGCTGGAGTTGCGCGCCGGGATGAAGGTGGTCGCCACGACCGGGAATCCGGCGGAAGGGATCGAGTTGATCCAGGCGCACAAGCCCGATCTGGCGGTGATCGACCTGCGCATGCCGCAGCTCGACGGGCTGAGGGTGTTGCGCGGCCTGCGCGACGCCGGCTCCGAGGTGCCGGTCGTGATCCTCACGATGAGCGATTCGCGCGAGGACCTCGCGGCGGCGCTGCGAATGGGCGCGCGCGGCTACCTGCTCAAGGACATGGATCCGCAGGACGTGATCGACGCGATCACCCGGGCGGCGCGCGGCGAACTGGTCGTCGCGCCCGCGATGACCGCCAAGCTCGCCGGGCTGCTCGAGAGCGGCCCTCAGCGACCGGCGCCGAGCAGCTCGCTCGACCAGCTGACCGTGCGCGAGCGCGAGATCCTGGCGCAGGTCTCGCGCGGCCTGAGCAACAAGGCGATCGCGCGCGAGCTCGGCATCAGCCACGACACCGTGAAGCTCCACGTCCGCCACATCCTGTCGAAGCTCGGTTTCTCGTCGCGGGTGGAAGCCGCGGTGTTCGCGATCGAGCACCGCGTCGGCGAGGGCGCCCGCGGCGATCGCGACGGCGCCGAGGCACCGCCGGCGCGCCTCGTTCACTCGCGCTAGGGCACGCGAAAAAGGGCGCTAGCGACCGGCCAGTTCGCCCAGCGCCGCGGGCTCGAGCGGCGCCTGCTGGGTTCGCTCGAACCACTGCAGCTTCTCGCGCAGCCGCACCACCTCGCCGACGATGATCAGCGTCGGCGGCGCCAGCCGGGCGTTCGCAGCGAGCGCCGGAAGCGTGCGCAGCGTGCCGGTGACGACGCGCTGGCAGCGCTGCGTGCCCTTTTGCACGATGGCGGCCGGGGTCGTGTCGGGCAGGCCGTGCTCGGACAACTTCGCGCAGAGCTCCACGAGCCCCTGGAATCCCATGTAGCAGACCAGCGTCTGGCCCGGCCGCGCGAGCGCCGGCCAATCGAGGTTCATCGTGCCGTCGCGCAGGTGGCCAGTGACCAGCACGCACGCGTGCGCGTGGTCGCGGTGGGTCAGCGGAATGCCGGCGTAGGCCGCAACGCCCGCTGCCGCGGTGATGCCGGGCACGACCTGGAATCGGACGTCGTGTGCGGACAGCGTTTCGATCTCCTCGCCACCGCGTCCGAAGATGAACGGATCGCCGCCCT
>DAORSF010000324.1:0-3530 GCA_035443405.1 Burkholderiaceae bacterium
CAGCGTCGTGTCGCTGGCCGCCGGCGCGCTGTTCGCGAACGTCGTGTCGGTGGCGTTGCTCATCGGCGAGACGCTCATGATGCGGCGCTGAGGCGCCGTCGAAGCCATGCTCGCCTCCAGCAGCGTGCTCCACCTGCTGCTGCGCCGCGTGCGCACGCCGCTGATGACGCTGATCGTGATCTACGCGATCTCGGTCGGGGGCTTCACGCTGATCGCCGGCGTCGACGCGTCGGGGGCACCGACGCCGCCAATGAGCTTCTTCCACGCGTTCTACTTCGTCACCTACACGGCGACCACGATCGGTTTCGGCGAGGTGCCCTACGCATTCTCGGACGCGCAGCGGATGTGGGCCACCGCCGTCATCTACCTGTCGGTGACCGGCTGGACCTACACGCTGCTGACGCTGATCGCGCTGTTCCAGGACCGCAACTTCCTGCGCGCCGCCGCGGCGATGCGCTTCGAACGCAGCGTCGTGCGCATCGCCGAACCGTTCTACCTGGTGCTCGGCTGCGGAGATACCGGCCACCGATTGGCGCGCGTGTTCGACCGGCTCGCCACCCGCTTCGTCGTCGTCGAGAAGAGCGCCGCGCGGCTGGAGGAACTCGAGCTCGAGGATTTTCGCACCGACCTGCTGGCGCTGAACGCCGACGCCAGCGAACCGCAGGTGCTGGTCCGCGCGGGACTGCGCCATCCGATGTGCCGCGGCGCGCTGGCGCTGACCAACGACGACACGGCAAACCTCGCGGTGGTCACGGCTGCGCGGCTGCTCAACCCGTCGCTGCAAGTCATCGCGCGCACGCAGTCGGTCGAGACCGCGGCGCTGATGAACTCGTTCGGCAAGCCACAGGTCATCAATCCCTTCGAGGCGTTCGCCGAGCACCTGATGCTTGCGATGCGGGCTCCGGGCGGCTACCGGCTGTTCGACTGGCTGACCGCGCCGCAGGACACCGAGCTCGCCAAGGAGCACGAGCCGCCGCGCGGGCTGTGGATCGTCTGCGGCTACGGCCGCTTCGGCCGCGCGGTCGGCGACCGGCTGGTCGCCGAGGGCAACAAGGTGCGCATCGTCGATCCGTCGCCGCTGATGGTCTCGCACGCCGAGGTGATCACCGGCGACGGCACCGAGTCGGGCGTGCTCGAGCTCGCCGACGTGCGGTCGGCCGCGGGCCTGGTCGTGGGTACCGAGCACGACTTGCGCAACCTCGCGATCGCCAGCCTCGCGCAGTCGCTGAACCCGAAGCTGTTCACCGTGCTGCGCCAGAACGACGCCGCCAACGGCGTGCTGTTCCACAATTTCCGCGCCGACCTCGTGATGCGACCGAGCGAGATCGTCGCCGACGAATGCGTCGCGCTGCTGACGTCGCCGCTGCTGCTGAGGTTCCTGAAGACCGTGCGCCGCGAGCGCGACGCCTGGGCCGACGAGGTGATCCACCAGTTGCGCAAGCGCAGCGGAACGCGCACGCCGGCGACCTGGAGCGTTCGCGTCCACCGCGAACACGCGCCCGCACTGGTCGAGCGCCTCGCCGGCCTGGACCGCCCGTTCACGCTCGGCGAGCTGCTGCGCGACCCCGATGACCGGCAGGACAAGCTCGAGGCGCTCGCGCTGCTCGTGCTGCGCAACGGCCGGGAGACGCTGTTGCCCAGGGACGACTTCGCGCTGGCCGAGGGCGACGAGCTCCTGTTCGCCGGACGAGGACGCGCGCGCCGCCGGATGACCGTCACGATGAACAACTCGCGCGTGCTGTACTACGTCTGCACCGGCCGCGAACCGCCGCGGCGCTGGCAATGGGCGCGATCGTAGCGTGAAGAGGCGCTAAGGCCGAAGGCCCTGCACGGTCGCGACGATCAGGTCGCGACCGGTGACGAAGGCCGGATTCGTGGCCGGCCACAGCACCGGCACGCCCGACAGGTCGAAACCCGCGTGCCGCGCGTCGAAGTCGGCCAGCACCTTGCGCGCTTCGTCGGGGCGACCGTCGCGCGCCAGCGACGCGACCAGCAGCAGCCAGTAGAACGGCAGCTTCGGGTTGCCGGTCACCGTGTGCCGGGCGTGGCTTGCGGCCAGCGCGTAGCGACCCTGCATGAAGTGATCCATGCCGATCAGGCCATGCCAGATGGCGACGCGGGAATCGCGCGGGCTGATCCTGAGCGCGCGCTCGCACGACTGGATGCTGTCGTCGAATCGGCCGAGACGCAGCAGCGCCGAGCAGCGATGGTGGTGCGACGTGGCGTCGGCCGGGAAATGCTCCAGCAGCGTTCCGGCCACGGTCAGCAGACCCTCCCAGTCCGCATGCAGGTTGACCAGCGCGGCGCGCGCCAGCAGCGTCAGGTGTCCGTTGGCTTCGAGCGACTCGAGCCGCGCCAATGCCTGTTCCGAGCGTCGCACTGCCGAGTCCCGGTCGGGCAGCCAGTTGAAGAGGACTCCCATGCTGTTGACCAGGCTCACGCCGGCCAGTCCGCGGATCGAGTTCGGGTCCATGGCCACGGCCTGCTCGAACAGGCGCCCGGCCTCGGCGAAGTTCTCCGGGCCCAGGCTCCGCAGGAAGACTGCGGTGCCATGCATGGCAAGGTCATCGGCCTCGGCCTGCTCCGGCCTCATCCGTTCGATTTGCTGCCCGACGGACCTGCCCAGCTCGACCAGCAGCGTCCGGGCGAGGCCGCCCCGGATCTCGTCGATCGATTGCGCCAGCCGAGTGCGCTCGACGTCGATCTGCTCGGCCCAGCGTTGCGCGCCGGTCTGGCCATCGACCATCGCCAGGTCCAGGCGCACACGGTCGCCGTCGCGCCGCACCGAGCCGCGAATCACGTAGCGCACACCCAGTTCGCGCGCGACGTCGCGCGGGTCGACGTCCTTGCCCCGGTAACGCGACGCGGTTCCGCGCCCGATCACGAGCACGTCGCGCCAGCTGCCGAGCGCGCTGGTCAGGTCGGCGGTCAGGGCATCGGCGAACCAGCCCTGATCCGTCGCGCCGGGCCCGGGCTCGAACGGCAGCACCACCAGCGATCGAACCGGAACGGCGCCGGCGACGGTTTCGACCGGCACTGCGTCGATTGCGCCCCGCGGGGCGAGGGCGATGCCCAGCGCGGCCGCCGCCGCACCCACTGCCAGTGCCGGCCCGACCCATTTGCGGCGCCACGTCTGCAGGCCGGTGCGCGCCACGGCGGCCGACGCGTGCGGGTCCGGTACCGCCGCACCACCCGTCGCTGCGTCGCCCGCAGGCGGCGCGGGAACGAGCATGTAGCCGCGCCGCGCAACGGTACGTACCTGGCGGTGCTCGCGATCGTCGAGGACCCGGCGGATCTCGGCGATGGCCTGGGCCAGCGAGTCCTCGCCGACCACCACCTTCGGCCACACCAGGCGCAGCAACTCGTCCTTGCCGACCACGTGACCCGCGTTGGCGCCAAGCACCAGCAGGACCTGCAGCGCCTGCCGGCGCAGCGCCGCGAGCTGCCCGTCCGGGCTGCGCAACTCGGCCCGAGCCAGGTCCAGCACGAACCCGCCCAGCTGCAAGCGGGTCGATTCAGCAGCGTCCGGT
>DAORSF010000325.1:0-3530 GCA_035443405.1 Burkholderiaceae bacterium
CCAGCGCCAGCGTCTTGCCGCCCGCGCCAGCGCACAGGTCGACGACGGTCTGGCCCCGGCGCGGCGCCACCAGCATCGCCAGCAACTGGCTGCCAGCGTCCTGGACCTCGCACCAACCCGACTCGAATGCCTCGCTGCGCTCGAGCGCAGGCTTGCCGGCCACGCGCAGCGCGTTCGGCACCTGCGGCAGCGCGCGCGCCGCGATGCCAGCCGACGCCAGCGACGCCAGCACCGCCGCAGCATCGGACTTCAGCGTGTTCACGCGCAGGTCGAGCGGAGCGCTCTCGAGCATCGCCGCCGCGAGCGACTCGGCCCGTTCGGGGCCATGGCAGGCGACCAGCGCATCGGCGAGCCAGTCGGGCAGGCTGTAGCGCACCGCGAACGGGAGCGGCGGGACCTCGAGCTGGCCGTCACTTCGCCGCCGGGACAACGCAAGCAGCCGTTCCTCGATGGGGCCGCTCGCGCCTTGCGCGAGGTGCGCGTAGAGACGGCGGTTGCGCAGCACGTCGAACACAGCCTCGGCGATCGCGCCGCGGTCGCGCCGGCCGAGCGCCGGGTGCGCGCGGAAGAACGCGCGCAGCACCGCATCGGCAGGCGCCTCGAAACGCAGCGCGCGAGCGAGTGCCTCGCAGCGCAGCGCATCCGAGGTCGGCGCCGCGCCACGACCGCGTGCGCCGCGTGCGCCGCGCGCGGCCCCGCGCGCCGGCTTCACCGCGCAGCGCCCCACAGCAGCCGGGTCTCGCCGGGCTCGGGATCGGCCAGGCGCACCAGCCTGCCGTCGATGCGCAAGCGCCCGTCGACGAACCAGCGCACCGCCATCGGATACAGCCGGTGCTCGGCCGCCAGCACCCGCGCCGCGAGGGCCGGCTCGTCGTCGCCGGCGAGCACCGGCACGGCCGCCTGAGCGACGATCGGGCCGTCGTCGACCCCGGTGCCGACGAAGTGGACCGTCGCCCCGTGCACTGCGACACCGGACTGCAGCGCACGGCGGTGCGTCGCAAGCCCCGGAAACGCCGGCAGCAGCGACGGATGGATGTTGAGCAGGCGCCCGCGATAGTGCTCGACGAACGGCGCGCCGAGCACGCGCATGAAACCGGCCAGGACGACCAGGTCGGGCCGGTGCGCGTCGATCGCGTCGCGCAGCGCGCGCTCGAAGTCCTCGCGGCGCTCGAAGCCGCGGTGGTCGACGACGCGGGTCGGCAAGCCGAACTCGGCGGCCCGCTGCAGGCCCGCCGCCTGCGGCCGGTCGGCGATCACGCAGGCGATCGATGCGGGCCAGCGCTCGGCGCGCATGGCCTGCGCGATGGCCGCCATGTTGGAACCCCGTCCCGACAGCATCACGACCATCGTTTTCATCGGTCAATCGTATCATCGCCTTATAATTCAAGGTTTTGTCGCACCCATCCCCGATGGAAGTCTTCCGCCGCCTGCCGCCCCCCGATCGACGCGATCCGTGCGCGTTGACGATCGGCAATTTCGACGGCGTGCACATCGGCCACCGCGCGGTGCTCGCGCAGTTGCGGCGGCGCGCCGACGAACTCGAGCTGCCGACCTGCGTGCTGACCTTCGAGCCGCATCCGCGCGAATACTTCGCCTCGCTGGCCGCCGGCGCGCCGCCGGCGCCGGCTCGCATCAGCACCGAGCGCGACAAGCTCGACGCGCTGGCCGAGTGCGGGGTCGACCGGGTATGCATCGCGCACTTCAACGCGTCGGTCGCGACGCTGCAGGCCGAGCGCTTCATCGACGAGATCATCGTCGAGGGCCTGCACGCACGCCATCTGCTGATCGGCGACGACTTCCGCTTCGGAGCGAAACGTCGCGGCGACTTCGCGATGCTCGAACAGGCCGCGTCGCGGCACGGCTTCGAACTGGCGCGCGTGGACACCGTCAGCCGCGACGGCCGGCGAATCTCGAGTTCGGCGGTGCGCGACGCCCTGGCCAACGGCGACTTCGCCGGCGCCCGCGAGCTGCTGGGGCGGCCCTACTACATCTCCGGGCACGTCGTGCACGGGCGCAAGCTCGGTCGCACGATCGGCTTCCCGACGCTGAACGTGCCGATTCCGTTCGAGCGGCCCGCCGTCACGGGCGTGTTCGTGGTGCGCGTGCACGGGCTCGACGAGCGCCCGATCCCGGGCGTCGCGAGCCTCGGCACGCGCCCGGCGGTCGAGCGCGACGGCCGGCCGCTGCTCGAAGTCCACCTGTTCGATTTCGACGCCCAGATCTACGGCAGGCTGGTACGCGTCGAGTTCCTGCACAAGCTGCGCGACGAGGCGCACTACGATTCGATCGCGCTGCTCACCGCGCAGATCGAGCGCGACGCGCACGCCGCGCGCGACTGGTTCCGCGCCGCGCGTACCGGCGCGGCCGGCGACCGACCCGACTGATCCGAGAGACCGCAATGGCCGAAGGCAAGCCCGACCGATCCGTGCAAGGCGAGAAGTCGTACCGCGACACGCTGAACCTGCCGGACACGCCGTTCCCGATGCGCGGCGACCTCGCGAAGCGCGAGCCGCAGTGGACGCGGCAGTGGCAGCAGAAAGGCGTCTATCGGCGGATCCGGGACGCCTCGAAGGGCCGGCCGGTCTGGGTGCTGCACGACGGCCCGCCATACGCCAACGGCGACATCCACCTCGGGCACGCGGTCAACAAGATCCTCAAGGACGTCATCGTCAAGAGCCGCAACATGGCCGGCTTCGACGCCCGCTACGTGCCGGGCTGGGACTGCCACGGCATGCCGATCGAGATCCAGATCGAGAAGCAGTACGGCAAGAACCTGCCGGCCGACGAGGTGCAGGCGAAGTCGCGCGCCTACGCCGCCGAGCAGATCGAGCGGCAGAAGAGGGACTTCATCCGCCTCGGCGTCCTGGGCGACTGGGACGACCCGTACCTGACGATGGCGCCGCACAACGAAGCCGACGAGTTGCGCGCGCTCGGCAAGATCCTGCGCAAGGGCTACGTCTATCGCGGCCTGAAGCCGGTGAACTGGTGCTTCGATTGCGGCTCGGCGCTGGCCGAGGCCGAGGTCGAGTACGCCGACCGGGTCGATCCGTCGATCGACGTCGGCTTCCCCTTCGTGGCCGAGGAGCTGCCGAAGCTGGCGCAGGCCTTCGGCCTGCCGAAACTGCCGCTCGATCGCGGCTACGCGGTGATCTGGACCACCACGCCGTGGACGATCCCGGCCAACCAGGCGCTGAACCTGCACCCCGAGTTCGACTACTCGCTGGTGAAGGTGCCATGGAACGGCGCGCCGGCACTGCTGGTCCTGGCCAGCGACCTGGTCGAGGCGTGCCTGAAGCGCTGGAAGCTCGATGGCGAGGTCGTGGCCACCTGCAAGGGCAAGGCGCTCGAGCTGATCCGCTTCAGGCATCCGTTCGCCGACCGTTTCGCGCCGGTCTACCTCGGCGACTACGTGACGCTCGACTCGGGCACCGGACTCGTGCACTCGGCGCCGGCCTACGGCATCGAGGACTTCGCGTCGTGCAAGCAGCACGGCATGGCCGATGCGGACATCCTGCAGCCGGTGCTCGGCG
>DAORSF010000326.1:0-3516 GCA_035443405.1 Burkholderiaceae bacterium
TGCGCAACTGGAACAAGGGCTACCTCGAGTGGTCGCTGCGCAACCGCATCACGCGTTATGCCGAGCCGATCCTCATCCACCTGTACTCCGAGGTGCTGCAGAAGTTCCGCCAGGCGGCGCGCGGAAAGGGCGCGGGCCGCAAGCCCCCCGAGCACCTGCGCAAGCGCATCGACGAGTTCTTCGATCCGTTGCCGTTCTACTACGAGCCGCTCGAGGCCCAGCGCACCAACCGCGCGAGGTATCCGCTCGCCGCGATCACGCAGCGGCCGATGGCGATGTACCACTCCTGGGATTCGCAGAACGCGTGGCTGCGCCAGATCCACAGCCACAACCAGCTGTACGTGAATCCGCGCGTCGCGCGCGCCCACGGCATCGACGACGGCGGCTGGATGTGGGTCGAGTCGCAATGGGGCCGCGTGCGCTGCCAGGCCAGCTACTCCGAGGCGGTCGAGCCCGGCACGGTGTGGACCTGGAACGCGATCGGCAAGGCACCGGGCGCCTGGGGCCTCGCGCCCGACGCGAACGAGTCGCAACGCGGTTTCCTGCTCAACCACCTGATCTCCGAGGAGCTTCCGGGCGTCGGCGACGAGGGCACCGTCTCCAATTCGGACCCGATCACCGGGCAGGCCGCCTGGTACGACGTGCGGGTGCGCATCTACCGCGCCGGGGACGACGAACCGGCAAAGACCTGGCCGCAGTTCGAACCGGTTCCCGCCGCGCCCGGCACCAGGGTCGCGCGCCGGCCGCGCACGCTCGCCTGGTTCGCCGGCAACGGGAGTCGGTCGTGACGCAGCTCGCGCTGGTCATCGACCTGAACGTCTGCGTCGGCTGCCACGCGTGCGTGACGAGCTGCAAGCAGTGGAACACCTCGGGCGCCGCCGGTCCGCTCGCCGACGTCAATCCGTACGATGCCGACCCGACCGGCGCCTTCTTCAACCGGGTGCAGACCTTCGAGGTCGGCGAGTTCCCCGGCACGCAGACGGTCCATTTTCCGAAGTCGTGCCTGCATTGCGAGGATCCGCCGTGCGTACCGGTCTGCCCGACCGGCGCGAGCTACAAGCGCGCCGAGGACGGGATCGTGCTGGTCGACTACGACAAGTGCATCGGCTGCAAGTACTGCTCGTGGGCCTGTCCCTACGGCGTGCGCGAGGTCGACCCGGTGCGCAAGGTCATGACCAAGTGCACGCTGTGCATCGACCGGATCTACGACACGTCGAAGCCCGAGGCCGAACGCAAGCCCGCGTGCGTGCTGGCGTGCCCGACCAGCGCCCGGTTGTTCGGCGACATCCACGACCCCGAGTCGATCGTCTCGCAGGCGATCCGCGACAACGCCGGCTATCCGCTGATGCCGGAATGGGGCACGCACCCGTCGAACCACTACCTGCCGCGCCGGCGCACCGCGATGCGCGTGCATCCGGACGAGCTCGAGCGTGCCGACAACCCGCTGAAGACAGACGGGCTGCTGCCGAAACCCGCCAAAGCCGAGCCGACGCTCGACGACGCCACGTCCTGGTGACCAAGCGAACATGCGCCCGGAACCTTCGGTCATCCTGCTGACCACCCTCATCGGCGCCGGCCAGGGGCTGTTCCTGGCGATCTTCACGGCGCACAGCCTGGCGATCTTCGACCTGGTGCCGGCGCAGGACGGACGCGCATTCGACGCGGTCGGCAGTGCCATCGCGCTGGCGCTGACCGGTGCCGGCCTGATCGCGTCGTTCTTTCACCTGGGACGCCCGGAGCGCGCCTGGCGGGCAATCACCCAGTGGCGTACCTCGTGGCTTTCACGCGAGGTGATCGTGCTGCCCGCGTTCATGTTCGCGGTCTTCGCCTACGCGCTCGCCCAGTGGAGCGGCTGGCGCCCGGTGGTCGCCGAGTTGCCTGGCGGCGGCACGATCGACCTGGCCACGATCGTCGGGCTGGGCGCGACGCTGCTCGCCTTCGCGCTGTTCGTCTGCACCGGCATGATCTATGCATGCCTGCCGTTCCTGCGCGAGTGGCACAGCCCGCTCACGACGCTGAACTTCGTGCTGCTCGGCTGCGCGTCCGGCTTCACGCTCGCAGCAGCGTTCTCGACGTGCGCCGCACCCGACCTGACGAGGCTGTTCACCGGCTACGCACTGGCGTTCACGCTGTTCGGGCTGGCCGGCCGCGGTGCGGCACTGATCCGGAACCGCCGCCTGAAACCGAAATCCACGCTGCAGACCGCGATCGGCATCAAGCATCCGCGAATCGTGCAGAAGTCGATGGGTTTCCAGTCGGGTTCGTTCAACACCCACGAGTTCTTCCACGGCCGTCAGCCTGGCACGCTGCGCTGGGTCAAGTGGGCGTTCCTCGCGGCCGGTTTCGCCGTCCCGGCGCTTCTGCTCGCCGCTGCGCTCGCCGCGTCGTGGCCAGCGCCGCTGGCGCTGCTGGCGCCGGCATTCGCCGTCCAGTTCGCCGGACTGGTCGCCGAGCGCTGGTTCTTCTTCGCCGATGCGAACCATCCGCAGAACCTCTACTACCAGGCTGTCGCATGATCCTGAGATACGTCAAGGAAATGCGCCGCGCTTCGGGTATGGTCGTGCGTGGTCGATGAATACAGGGAGGGGTAAGGAACATGGCGCTGGTTGATCCTCACGGGGGCGGAGACCTGCTGCCGCTGCTGCTCGAAGGCGACGCGCTCGCCGCCGAACTCGCGCGCGCGCAGAAGCTGCCGCGGCTTCGGGTCAGCTCGCGCGAAAAGGGCGACCTGATCATGATGGGCATCGGCGGCTTCACGCCGCTCGAGGGCTTCATGAGCCACGCCGACTGGCACGGGGTCTGCGACGGCATGCGCACGGCCAGCGGCCTGTTCTGGCCGATCCCGATCACGCTGTCGGCCGACGCCGACGCGGCGAAGTCGATCGCGGTCGGCGCCGACCTCGCGCTGATCGACCCCGACGACGGGTCGGTGCTCGCGACGATGAAGGTCACCGAGAAATACGCGATCGACAAGGCGCACGAGTGCGCCACGGTGTTCCGCACCACCGACCCCGAGCACCCGGGCGTGAAGATGGTGATGGCGCAGGGCGACGTGAACCTGGCCGGCCCGGTCAAGGTCCTGTCGATGGGCGGCTTTGCCGAAAAGTACGGCGAACTGTTCATGACTCCGGCGCAGACGCGCGCGCTGTTCACGTCGCTCGGCTGGTCGAAGGTCGCCGCCTTCCAGACGCGCAACCCGATGCACCGCTCGCACGAGTACCTGGCCAAGGTCGCGATCGAGGTCAGCGACGGCGTGCTGGTGCACTCGCTGCTCGGCGCGCTCAAGCCCGGCGACATTCCCGCCGACGTGCGCACGCACGCGATCTCGGTGCTGGTCGACGGCTACTTCCAGAAGAAGACCATCGTCCAGGCGGGCTATCCGCTCGACATGCGCTACGCCGGCCCGCGCGAGGCGCTGCTGCACGCGCTGTTCCGCCAGAACTACGGCTGCTCGCACCTGATCGTCGGGCGCGACCACGCCGGCGTCGGCAGCTACTACGGCCCGTTCGACGCGCA
>DAORSF010000327.1:0-3510 GCA_035443405.1 Burkholderiaceae bacterium
CGACCAGGTTGACCGAGCCCAGGTTGCACACCGCGATCTCGGTGTCGCTGGTGTTGAGCGTGATCTCGGTGCACAGGTTCGAGCTGTGCACCACGCCGACGTGCTGCTGCGGCGATCGCACGTTGCACACGTCCTTGAACGTGATCCACGGATGGCCGGTCTCGAAGAGCATCGACAGCATCCGCCGCCACAGCTGGATCGCAGGGATCCTCCTGAACAGCTTCAGTTCGCCGCTGGCCGCGCGCGCTTCGTGGCGAAGGTAGGCCTCCTCGAAGGCCGTCCCGTACAGGTCGTGCAGGTCGGGGCAATCGGACGGCGAGAACAGCGTCCACTCGCCGTTCTCCATCACCCGCTTCATGAACAGGTCGGGAATCCAGTTCGCCGTGTTCATGTCGTGCGTGCGCCGCCGGTCGTCGCCGGTGTTCTTGCGCAGCTCGAGGAACTCCTCGATGTCGAGGTGCCAGGTCTCCAGGTAGGCGCAGACCGCGCCCTTGCGCTTGCCGCCGTTGTGCGCCAGTGCAGTGGTGGTCATGTACGAACGGACGCCGTCGACCTTCAGGTCGCAGACGAAGGGCTCCGGCTCGATCGGCCGGATCGAGCGCACACGCGAGAAGACGTGCTTGCCCAGGCGCAACCAGTTGCGCTTCGTGAGTGGCCGCGCGCCGACCAGCGCGGCGATCTCGGGCACCGCCGGGATACGCAGGTCCCAGGCCCGTGTCACGCCGTCGAAGCGGGTATTGCTTCCGTCCGAACGCGTCGCGCAGTGCCCGTTGGCCCGCTCGCGTAATCCGCCCGCGGCCGGCACGCCGAGTCGCAGCAACTGGTACCTCAGCCCCTCGACCAGGGCCTGCGACGTATTCGTGAAACTGATCTCCTTGCCGCGCGAGACGTTGCCATCGGTCTCGATCAGGCCCTGCACCAGTCGCAGGGCCTGCCCGAGCGGCAGGTGTGCGAAGCGGGCGGCGATCGCCTTGCTGCCGTCGGCGCCATAGAGATCCTCGCGGGTGAAAGGCATGGACGCTCCGATCGATCCGGCGATCCGGCCGGTTGTCGCGTCGCGCCGCACGCCCAGTCCCGCCGACCAGTGGACCTGGCAGTAGCTGTCGCCGCGGCGCGTTTCCCAGTAGTGGATGTCGCGACGTTCCAGATACGCGCGCACGAAGTCCAGGTGCGCATCGCGCGTCGGGTGACCCGATACACCGAACTGCTGTCCGCCCTTCGACAGGTGGCCGTCGCCGAGCAGAATCCCGTACATGCGGGCGTCGTCTTCATCGAAGTGGGCAACCGGCACGATCTCCTGAGGGACGACCTGCGCAACGTAGTCGCCGCGCTGGAGTGTTCCTGCGTCGACCCAGGCCGCTGCGACCTTGCCCTTCCCGAGCCATGCCATCGTGCGCGACACGCCCTGCTCGAGCGGCACGCCGCGGATCGCCAAGACCGGGTGCCCGGCAGTCACGCGCAGGGGCTCGATCGCATGCTTGAGCCGGATCTCGACCATGGGGTCGGTCTGGTTGTAGACCAGCCGCTCGGTGACTTCGCGGTACTCGCCGTCGATTCCCAGAACCAGGTCGCCCGGCGCGACGTCACGGATCGGGCGTACGCCGGCATTCGTGTACACGCCGGTGGCGGGCGCGAAGCACTGGTTGACCGCCACGGCCGTGTCGTTCACCACCTTCAGGAAAGGCACGACCCCCTGGCTCTTGCCATTGGTGCCGCGGATGTGCGAGCCGAGCGCGCGCACCGGCGTCCAGTCGTTGCCCAGCCCGCCGGCATACTTGGCCAGCAGCGCGTTCTCCTTGATCGCCTCGTAGATCCCGTCGAGGTCGTCGGAGACCGTGGACAGGTAGCACGACGACAGCTGCGAGCGCTGCGTGCCCGAGTTGAACAGCGTCGGCGTCGAGCTCATGAAGTCGAATTTCGACAGCAGCTCGTAGAACTCGATCGCGCGCGCCTCGCGGTCGACCTCGTTGAGCGCCAGCCCCATCGCCACGCGCATGAAGAACGCCTGCGGCAGCTCGATGCGCCGGTCGCCGACGTGCAGGAAGTAGCGGTCGTACAGGGTCTGCAGGCCCAGGTAGCCGAACTGCAGGTCGCGCTCGGCCACCAGCGCCGCGCCGAGCCGCTTCAGGTCGTACTGCAGCAGCGCATGGTCGAGCAGGCCCGTGTCGACGCCGCGGCGCACGAACTGCGGGAAGTACTCCGCGTAGCGCGTCGCCATGTCGGCCTGCGCGACCTCCTCGCCGAGCACCTCGCGGCGCACCGTGTGCAGCAGCAGGCGCGCGGTGACCTGGCTGTAGGCCGGGTCCTTCTCGATCAGCGCCCGCGCCGACAGGATCGTCGACTTGTGCACCTCCTCGATCGGCACCCCGTCGTAGAGGTTCTTGACGGTATCGCCGAGCACCGCGTCGGTGGCGACGAAGTCGCCGAGTCCGGCGCAGGCCGAATCGACCAGCGCGCGCAGCGCGGCGAGATCGAGCGGCTTGCGGACGCCGGCCTCGACCACGTGCAGCGCCGGCCGCTCGGCCTCGCTGCGCTCGCGAAGTTTCGCCGCGCGCTCCTGCGCGCGGCGCTCGCGGTACAGCACGTACGCGCGGGCCACCTCGTGCTCGCCCGAGCGCATCAGCGCGAGTTCGACGTGGTCCTGGATGTCCTCGATGTGGAAGGTCGCACCCCCCGGCTTGCCGCGCGTCAGCGCGACCACGACCGACTTCGTGAGTTGGTCGACCAGTTCGCGCACGCGCGCCGACGCGGCGCCCTGGCCGCCGTTGACCGCGAGGAAGGCCTTGGTCATCGCGATCGAAATCTTGGCCGGTTCGAAGGCGACGACCGCGCCGTTGCGCCGGATCACCTTGTAGTCCGCCCAGGCGCTCGCCGACGCGGCGACGCCGGCGTCGGCCGCGGCCGACGGCAACGACGGGTTGATGGGCGTCGATTGCGCGTTTTCAGCGACCCATGACATGCGTGCTTCCTCCGGAGGATCGATGGACGGCGACCCGTCTGCGCGGGTCGGAGAGAAGAGCCGGTGCGCCACGAACAGGCGTGTCGCCCGGGTCGTACGGGGCACTAGATGTAGTGCCCAACGCTCGATTTCGCCCAATTGTAGTGGCCGAAGCGGCGACGGGCAAGCGCGATCGTTCGCGCACGCGGCGAGGTTGTCGGCAACGGCGTGGGCCGCCTGCCGCCGGCGTGCCGGTGCTTGCCCCCGCTGCGCGGGGGTGCCCTCCGATGCTCGCGATGCCGGCCCCGCCGCGAGCAGCGCAAGGCAGTCGGTGCGCAGCACCGACCGCCGTCGTCATCGCCCCGACTGCCCGAGCCGCTGCGGCCCGAGTCCGTGCGCGCTCGCTCCGGCCCGCTGTCGCCTGTCGCGACGAGCGCCGCGACGCAAGCCGCGTCAGTACGGACGCGCGAGTCCCCTGGCCTCCGGCAGCGCGAGCACGCGCGCCCAGTCGAATCGCGGGCCCGGGTCGTCCTTGCGCCCCGGCGCGATGTCGCTGTGGCCCGCGATCCAGC
>DAORSF010000328.1:0-3505 GCA_035443405.1 Burkholderiaceae bacterium
GGCGAGAACGCGATCTGCGCGCCCTTGACCTCCATCAGCGCATCGAGGATCAGCTGGTCGAAGGTGCCGTTGAAGTTGCCGCGCCGGTACAGCAGGCCCTCGGTGACTGCCAGCGACTCTTCCAGCCGCGCGCGGTGCGGGCCGCGAATACCGTCGATCAATGCCTGCATCGACGGGTCGGGGGGAAGCAGGTTCGAGAACACCGGCAGCAGCCGGTAGCGGAAGTCGGCGACCTTGCGGCCGCGAACCTCCAGGTCGAGCACGCCGAGGAACTTGCCGTTCGACCCGGCATTGGTCACCAGCGTGACGCCCTTCGCATTGCGCACCTTCACCGGCTGCGGCACGCCGTCGTGCGTGTGCCCGCCGAGGATCGCGTCGATGCCGGAAACGCGCGTCGCCAGCTTCAGGTCGACGTCCATGCCGTTGTGCGACAGCAGCACCACGACCTGCGCACCCTCGCCGCGCACCTCGTCGACGACCTGCTGCAGCCGGTCGTCCCGGATGCCGAAGCTCCAGTCCGGCATCAGGTAGCGAGGATTGGCGATCGGCGTGTACGGGAACGCCTGCCCGATGATCGCGACCGGCACGCCGTTGATGGTGCGCAGCGTGTGCGACGGAAACACCGGATCTTCGAAGTCGGTCGTCTTCACGTTCTGCGCGACGAAATCGACCCTGCCCTTGAAATCCCTTGCGATGACTTCCTCGACCCGCTTCGCGCCGAGCGTGAACTCCCAGTGGCCGGTCATCACGTCGACGCCGAGCAGCTTGCACGCGTCGACCATGTCCTGGCCCTTCGACCACAGCGCGGTGGCCGACCCCTGCCAGGTGTCGCCGCCGTCGAGCAGCAGCGCGCCGGGACGCGACGCTTTCATGCGCTTGACCAGCGTCGCGAGGTGCGCGAAGCCGCCGACCTTGCCGTAGGTGCGCGCCGCCGCCTCGAAGTCGAGGTAGGTGAAGGCATGCGCCTCGGGCGTGCCCGCGCGAATGCCGAAGGCCTTCAGCAGGTGATCGCCGACCAGGTGCGGCGCCCTGCCGCGCGCCTCGCCGACGCCGAGGTTCACGCTCGGCTCGCGGAAGTAGACAGGCATCAGTTGCGCGTGGCAGTCGGTGAAGTGCAGCAGGCTGACGTTGCCGAAGCGCGGGATGTCGTACATCGCGTCGGCGCCGGCGCCTGCCGCGGGACCGCCGCCGGATGCGCAGCCCTGCAGCGACAGGCCCGCCGCCGACGCCGTGGCGAGAACCTGCAGGAACTCTCTTCGATCCATCATCGAGTGGCCTTGGTGCAGAGTTGGTCCGGATCGCGGACAAAAAAAGGCCGCCCAAGGGCGGCCCGACCCACGCGCCGATCACTTGTTGACCGGCGACTCGGGATCCATCAGGTAGGCGACCAGGTCCTTGATCTGCTGCTCGGTCAGCGTGCCCGAGGTGCCGAAGCGCGGCATCGTCGAGCACGGCGTGAAGGCCTTCGAGTTGTAGATCCGCTGGTAGGCGTACTTCTGCGTCTCCGGCGTGTAGCCGCGCATCTTGCCGAAATTGCGCAGGCTCGGGCCCAGCGTGCCGTACGAGGTCTGCTGCGGCGACAGCTGGTGGCAGTTGTAGCAGCTGCCGCCGCTGGGGACCCCTGGCTTGTCGCTCCAGGTCATTCCACGGCCGCTCCCGGCGATCCTCTGGCCCTGTTTCCAGTCGCCCATCAGCTTTCCGTCGGCCGGCAGCTTGATCGCGGCCAGCTGCTCCGCCGCGAGGCGACGCTCCAGGTCCGCCGGCAGCTGGGTACGGTGCTTGGTGCACGCGAGCTGCAGCTCGTCCTGCTTGAGGCGGTCCATCGTCGCGATGCCGCGCGCGTGGAAGTCGCGCTGGATCATGGCCGCCGCTTCGGCGTCGTAGTACGCCTGGTTCGCGGTGGTCGCGCAGCCAGCGGAAAGGGCGGCCGCGACGACGCCCGTCCAGGTAATCATGCGTTTCTTCATCGTCAGTCTCCTCGTCGCACCGCGCTCAGCGCTTGATTCCCGGTCCCAGGTACATCGACCCGTTCGCGTTGACGCCCATGTAGGTGAGCAGCGAGGTCACCGTGTCGGACACGTAGCCGGGTTCCGGGAATCGCTGCTGCCTGAAGCAGTCGTTCATCCGCCACTGCAGCGTGTGCATCAGCCCGCCGGTCATCCTGTACCCGGGCCAGCCGAGGAAGCCGCGATCGGCGGTTCCCTTCTTCGTGAAGTTGGGCAGGTTCTGGGTCCGGATGCGCTTGCCGTCCTCGCCGTGGCAACTCGCGCACGAGAAGTCCCAGGGGCCGGCGCGATGAAAGAAAGCGGCCTCGCCAAGCTCGAAGACCTTGCGCTCCTCGGGGTGCGATTGCGGCACCGCAATCCGCATCGCGCGAGACTGCCCGGCAACGTAGGTCACGAGCGACACCACGTCCGGGGTCTGCTTCGCGTTGCTGAACGGCTGCTTGCTGATGTCCTCGAGCTTGAACCCCTGCAGCGTCACCATGCAATGCACGATCCGCCGCTCGATGTCCATCACCTTCCCGACGTCGGCGAAGTAGCGCGGCGCCTGCACGTAGGCCCCCTTGAGGACACCGGGACCCAGGCCGAGGTCGCACTGCTCGAGCGACGCGTTCTTCGGCCCGCGCCTGGTCTTCCACAGGTTCTCGCCCCTGGCCTCGAAGAGCTCGGCGGGGCTGGACTCCTCCATCAGGGCGCGGAACTTGTCGAACTGCTCTGCGGTGGCGTCGCTGTCCTGCGCGAACGCGGAGCCGCCAGTCAGCGCAAGCGCGCCCGCCAGCACCGCACCGGCGACTCCGCCGCGCGGCGTCGTTTTTCGCCATTCATTCATGTCTGCATGTCTCCGTCGTTTTACGTCTTGTCGAAACGAACCGGGCAACCGGTGCAGGACAACGGGGCCCGGTTACGGGGAAGAACGGTCATCGAGCGGCCTGCATCAGGGCCGCAGGTAGGCGAAACGCTCCTTGGCCTGCAGCCGGGCCACCTCGGCAACACCCGAAGCCACGATCTTCGCCTCCATCGCAACCTGCTCCTTCGGGATCTTGCGTCCGACCAGCGTGTTATTGCATACGCGGAACTCGACCCCACGGCCCGCGAGTTCGCCGATCGCGCCCGAGAACGGCTGTCCCTGGTCGTTCTTCGCGCCGTCGAGCAGGAAGTCGATGCCCTTGCCGTGCGTCACCACGACGATCTTCGTGGACGGTTCCGCTCTCAGGTGGTTGCGTATGTTCCCGATGGCGCGCTGCGCCTGCGGCAGGCCCTCGTTGAGGTGGTAGACGACCGGCACGCCAGCGGGCGCGGGCCCCGGAACCGAAGCGCAGGCCGAGAGGGCTGCCGTCGCCGCGACAATGGCCAGAGCGCGAATTCGAGTGCGGATGCGAACGAAATCGAACATCGTTTCCTCCTCCTTCGGTTGTACTTGTCCGGACGATGCGTGCGTCCGTCGTTTCTCCGTCCTGCTCGTCGCGGGCGAACGCGCCAGCGCGAACGCTCAGCCGGCGACC
>DAORSF010000329.1:0-3493 GCA_035443405.1 Burkholderiaceae bacterium
CGCCGACTTCACCGTCACCGAGCAGATGCTCAAGCAGTTCATCAAGATGGTGCACGAGTCGCGGCTGTTCTCGCCCAGCCCGCGCATCATCATCTGCGTGCCCTGCGGATCGACGCAGGTCGAGCGCCGCGCGATCCGCGAATCGGCGCTCGGCGCCGGCGCCTCGCAGGTGTTCCTGATCGAGGAGCCGATGGCCGCCGCGATCGGCGCCGGCCTCCCGGTGTCCGAGCCTGCCGGTTCGATGGTCGTCGACGTGGGCGGCGGCACGACCGAAGTCGGCGTGATCTCGCTGGGCGGCATGGTCTACAAGGGATCGGTGCGCGTCGGCGGCGACAAGTTCGACGAGGCGATCATCAACTACATCCGCCGCAACTACGGCATGCTGATCGGCGAGCCCACCGCCGAGGCGATCAAGAACCAGATCGGCTCGGCCTTCCCCGGCTCGGAGATCCGCGAGATGGAGGTGAAGGGGCGCAACCTGTCCGAGGGGATCCCGCGCAGCTTCACGATCACGTCGAACGAGATCCTGGAGGCGCTGACCGATCCGCTGAACCAGATCGTGTCGGCCGTGAAGATCGGGCTCGAGCAGACGCCGCCCGAGCTCGGCGCAGACATCACCGAGCGCGGCATCATGCTCACCGGCGGCGGCGCGCTGCTGCGCGACCTCGACCGCCTGCTGATCGAGGAAACCGGCCTGCCGGTGCTGGTCGCCGAGGACCCGCTGACCTGCGTGGTGCGCGGCTGCGGCATGGCGCTCGAGCGCATGGAAAAGCTCGGCACGATCTTCACCAGCGAGTAGGCCCCGCCGCGAGGCCTTCCCGGAGTGGACCGCAGCCCGCCGCCGTTCTTCAAGCAAGGTCCGTCCGCCAACGCCCGGCTGTTGTTCTTTTCGCTGGCTGCGATCGCGCTGCTGGTCGTCGACTCGCGCTTCGAGATGCTGGGCCGGCTGCGCGAAGGAATCGCGACCGTGCTGTATCCCGTGCAGAGGACGCTGCTGGTGCCGCGCGACCTGGTCGACCTGGGTGCGGAGTACCTGGCCGACGTCAACCGACTGCGTGCCGAAAACTCCGAGCTGCGAAGGCTCGAGGCGGCGAATGCCAACGCGCTGCTGCAGACCGAGCAACTCGCCGCCGAGAACCAGGGGCTTCGCCAGTTGCTGGCGATGCGCGAGCGCACCGCGATCCGCTCGACCGTCGCCGAGGTGCTGTACGACACCCGCGACGCGTTCTCGCGCAAGCTGGTGCTCGACAAGGGGCAGCAGCACGGCGTGATCGCCGGCCAGCCGGTGATCGACGCGGCCGGCGTGGTCGGCCAGATCACCCGCGTGTACCCGTTGTCGAGCGAAGCCACGCTGGTCACCGATCGCCGCTCGACGATCCCCGTCGAGATCCGCCGCACCGGCGAGCGCTCGGTGGCCTTCGGCGGATCGCTCGACGGCACGATCGAGCTTCGCTACCTGCGCACCAACGCCGACGTGCGCGAGGGAGACGTGCTGGTCACGTCGGGGCTGGACGGCCTGTTCCCGCCCGGGCTGCCGGTCGGAACGATCAGCGCGGTCCAGCCCGCCTCGTCGGCGTTCGTCAGCGTGCGCGTCGAACCGGCCGCCCACGTCGAACGCACGAAGCTGCTGCTGGTCCTGCTCGCCGAGCCGCAGGCACTGCCGGCGCCGCCACCCGAAGAGCCGGCGACCGAAGCGCGCCGGCGCCGCCGCGGGGACTGACGCGATGCAGATGCGACCGCACTACCTGCTGCTGCCGGCCAACCGCGCCTTCATCACGTTCACGCTCGCCTCGGCGTTCCTGCTCGACGTGCTGCCGTGGGGCCGCATCAATGGCGTGCCGGACCTGCTCGCGCTGGTGCTGGTATTCTGGAACATCCACCAGCCGAGAATGGTCGGCATGGGGATCGCGTTCCTGCTCGGCCTGCTCATGGACGTGCACGACGCGGCGCTGCTCGGAGAGCACGCCCTGGCTTACACGCTGCTGTCGTACGGCGCGCTCAGCCTGCACCGGCGCGTGCCGTGGTTCCACCTGACCGGCCAGATGGCGCACGTGCTGCCGCTGTTCCTGCTCACGCAGCTGGTGCTGTTGGTCGTGCGCATGGCGGTCGGCGGCGCGTTCCCGGGCTGGCCCTGGTTCCTGCAGAGCGTCAGCTGCACGCTGCTGTGGCCGGTCGCGCACTGGCTGCTGCTTGCGCCGCAGCGACGCGCAGTCGACCGCGACGAGAACCGCCCGATCTGAAGCGACATGGTCGAAGTCCGCGACACCGAACGCGACCTGTATCAGCTCCGGCTGAGGCTGGTGATCGCGATGACCCTGGTGCTGGTCTGCTTCGGCGTGCTCGTCGCACGCTTCGTGTACCTGCAGGTGTACCGCTACGACGACTTCCACGCGCAGGCCGAGGACAATCGCATCGCGCTGGTGCCGGCGCCGCCCGGGCGCGGGCTGATCTTCGACCGCAACGGCGTGCTGCTGGCCGAGAACGTGTCCGCGTACACGCTGGAGATCGCGCCGAAGCGGGCGGCCAGGCTCGAGGAGACGATCGCGGCGCTTTCAGGGATCGTCGAGATCACCGCGCGCGACCGGCAGCGCTTCCGGCGACTGCTCGAGGACTCGCGAAGCACCGACAGCGTTCCGCTGAAGGTCCGGCTGACCGACGAGGAAGTCGCGCGTCTCGCCGTGCAGCGCTTCCGTTTCCCGGGCGTCGAGATACGCGCGAGGCTGTTCCGCAATTACCCGCTGGGCGAGACCGCCGCGCACGTCATCGGGCATATCGGGCGAATCTCGCAGGAGGACAAGCGCAGGCTCGAGGAGCAGGAGCGCCTGTCGGCCTACGCGGGTTCGACCCACATCGGCAAGGTCGGTGTCGAGCTGTCGTACGAGTCGCTGCTGCATGGACAGGTCGGCGCCGAGGAAGTCGAGGTGTCGGCGGGCGGGCGCATCGTGCGCACGCTGTCGCGCCAGCCGCCCGTGCCGGGGGCCAACCTGGTGCTGTCGATCGACGTCCGGCTGCAGAAGCTCGCCGAGGAGCTCTACGGCGACCGCCGCGGCGCGCTCGTGGCGATCGAACCGACCACCGGCGACGTGCTGGCGCTCGTCTCGCGCCCGTCGTTCGATCCCAACCTGTTCGTCGACGGCATCGACTCGCAGACCTGGCAGTCGCTCAACGAGGACCCCGACAAACCGCTGCTCAACCGCCCGCTGCGGGGCGCGTATCCGCCGGGTTCGACCTACAAGCCGTTCATGGCGCTGGCCGCGCTCACGACCGGCGCGCGCACGCCGCAGGACACGATCTCGGACCCGGGCTACTTCCAGCTGGGCAACCACCGCTTCCGCGATTCGAAGCCGTCGGGACACGGCACCGTCGACCTGCGCAAGTCGATCGTGGTGTCCAGCGACACCTACTACTACAAGGTCGCCTACGACATGGGCGTGGACAGGATCCACGACTTCATGAAGCCGTGGGGGTTCGGCCAGCTCACCGGCATCGACCT
>DAORSF010000330.1:0-3487 GCA_035443405.1 Burkholderiaceae bacterium
TCTCCATGATCTCGTCGCACCACTTCTGCACTTCGGCGTCGAGCTGCTCGTGCGGCACGACCGCGTTGACCAGGCCCATCGCCAGCGCCTCGGCGGCGGGGTATCGCCGGCACAGGTACCAGATCTCGCGCGCCTTCTTCTCGCCGACCACGCGGGCCAGGAACGCCGTGCCGTAGCCCGGATCGACCGAACCGACCTTCGGCCCGACCTGGCCGAACACCGCCTTCTCGGAGGCGATCGTCAAGTCGCAGATCGTGCACAGCACGTTGCCGCCGCCGATCGCGTAGCCCTGCACGCGGGCGATCACCGGCTTGGGAACGTCGCGGATCACCGCGTGCAGTTCCTCCATCGGCAGGCCGATCGTGCCGCGGCCGTCGTACTGGCCCTCGTGCGCCGACTGGTCGCCGCCGGTGCAGAACGCCCGGTCGCCGGCGCCCGCCAGCACGATCGCGCCGATCGCGCGGTCGTATCCGGCCCGGTTGATCGCGTGGATCAGCTCCTCGCAGGTGATGCCGCGGAAAGCGTTCATCTTGTCCGGGCGGTTGATGGTGATCCAGGCCGCGCCGTTGCGGACTTCGTACAGGATGTCCTGGTAGTTCATGGTGGATGACTCCGTTGGGAGAGGGAAAGCGGCCGGCCGATCACTCGCCGTGCGCGGCAGCGGGGCGGGCGGCGCCGCTTCCCTGCGAGCGTTCGTCGGTGCACTGGAAGGTCAGGGTGGTCGTCGTGCCGCCCTGCAGGGCGCTGCCGGGGACGATTTCGAGCCCCTTCGATTCGCAGAACAGCGCCGCCTCGCGCAGCGCCTGCCGGGTGCGCTGCTGCGGGTCGACGCCGCGGGTCACGAGGCTGTACTCGTTGCCGTGGTAGCCCCGCCCCTGGAAGGCGGGGCCGCCCGCGCATCCGGCCGTGCCGACGGCCAGGGCCAGCATGGCAACCGATGCGCGGGCCGCAGGCCGGCCACCGGTTTCAGCGCACGCCGGCATCGGCCACGAAGCTCCCGCTCTTGCCACCGTGTTTCTCGATCAGCTGCACGCGCTCGATCACCATGCCGCGATCGACCGCCTTGCACATGTCGTAGACAGTCAGCAGTCCGACCTGCACCGCGGTCAATGCCTCCATTTCGACGCCGGTCTTGCCGTCGCATTCGACGGTCGCGGTGCAATGGACCGCGCTGGCCTCCTCGTCGACGTCGAAATCGACCGCGACGCGCGTGATCGGGATCGGGTGGCACAGCGGGACCAGGTCGGCGGTGCGTTTGGCGCCCTGGATCGCGGCGATTCGGGCGACGCCGACCACGTCGCCCTTCTTCGCGGTGCCGTCGCGCACCAGCGCGAGCGTCTCCGGCTTCATCCGGATCGTGCCGCGGGCGACGGCGACGCGATGCGTGACGGTCTTTCCGGCGACGTCGACCATGTGCGCGTGCCCCGCTGAATCGAAGTGCGTCAGCGAGTCGGCCGGCGAGGATCGAGGGGCTCTGGTCATGGTGGGGCTCCGGTCGCGACTATCATAGCAACCCGTCGTTTCCGGACTCGAGGTGGTGTCGAGCCTTCGCCCTTCGTCGCGATTCCTGGCGGCCCTGTTGGCCGTTGCGCTGGCGTTCGCCCCGCCGCTGGCGCGCGCGCAGGTCGACAACCTGCCGCGGCTGGGCGACGCTGCGGGCGACGAGTTGTCGCCGGCGATGGAGCGGCGCATCGGCGAGTCGATCGTGCGCGAGATGCGGCGCCGCGGCGCGATCCACGACGACGTCGAACTCTCGGACTACCTGAACGGATTTGCCGCGGGCCTGGCGGCGACCGCCCCGGCGGCCGGGTTCGAGTTCGACTTCTTCCTCGTGCGCGACGGCACGCTCAACGCGTTCGCCCTTCCCGGCGGATACATCGGCGTGCACACCGGCCTGATCGTCGCGGCCCAGTCCGAGTCGGAACTCGCGTCGGTCCTCGCGCACGAGATCGGGCACGTGACCCAGCGGCACCTGGCCCGGATGCTGGCCCGCGAGCGCCAGACGTCGGCCGTGATGCTGGCTGCGCTGGTGCTCTCGGTGCTCGCAGCGCGCTCGAATCCGCAAGCCGCGGGCGGCCTGGCCTCGCTCGGAAGCACCGTCGCCCAACAGCAGATGCTGGGCTTCTCGCGCGACGCCGAGCGGGAGGCGGACCGGATCGGCCTCGACATCCTGCGCCAGGGCGAGTTCGACGCGAACGGCATGGTCTCGTTCTTCGGGCGCCTGCAGCAGGCAGGCCGGCTGTACGAGACCAGCGCGCCGGAATACCTGCGGACGCATCCGGTCACCTCCGAGCGCATCGCCGACATCCAGAGCCGCGTCAGCGAGACCCGCTATCGGCAACGCGCCGACAGCGTCGAGTTCCGGCTGGCCCGCGCCAAGCTGCGCGCGCTCGCCGACACGAGTGTCGACGGGCTGCGCCGCGAACGCGCGCAGTTCGAGCGCCGCTTGCGCGAGCGCACCATCGACGAGGCCGCCGGCTGGTTCGGATTGGCGACGGTGTCGGCCGCCTCGCGCGACTGGGCCGCTGCGCGCAGGGCGATGGCAGAAGCGCGGCGCCGTCTTCCCGACGGCCATCCGTTCGTCGAGCGCCTGGCCGCGCAGGTCGAACTCGATGCGGGCGAACCCGGGGCGGCACAGAAGATCGCGGACGCGGCGCAGGCGCGCTTTCCGTCGTCGCGCGCGCTGACGCACGTGCGCGCCGCGGCGCTGCTGGCGCGCAAGGACTTCGCCGGCGCGGTGAACCTGCTCGAGGACGCGCTGAAGGTGCACGGCAGCGACGCGGAACTCTGGCGGCTGCTTTCGGTGGCGCAGGGCGGGCTCGGTCACGCGGCTCGCGCGCATCGCGCCGCGGCGGAGCAGTTCGTGCTGCTGGGCGCGACGCCGGCGGCGATCGAGCAGCTGCGTCTGGCGCAGCGCGCCGGCCGGCTCGACTTCCAGACCGCTTCGCAGGTCGACGCGCGCCTGCGCGGACTCGAGGCCGAGTGGCGGGTCGAGCAGGAGGAGCGGCGCGAGAATCGTCGCTGACGAGTCGGCGCCGGCTGGACAGCTCAGGGTCGGGGCGCCGGCACGAAGCCCAACGCTGCCGGCGGCGACGCGGTCGGCGCCAGCCGCAGCGGTCGGCCGCCGAGCGTGAGCACGATGACGTCGCCGTCCTGCGTCAGGTCGAGCGTCGCGAGATCGAGGTCGTGCACGACGGCGGGTCCGGCGTCGGTGCGCAGCAGCACTTCCCCGTCAGGCCCGAGCCAGCCCTCGTCGATGCGCTCGACCAGCCGTCCGGTGTGCGTGACCAGGCGCGGAGCCCCGCGGGGGCCGAGCACGCGCAACACCAGCGGCGCGGTCTCGACGTCGACGTAGACGCGCTGCGGGCCGTTCTGCCAGTACCAGCGCCCGGCCGGGTCCGCGGCGTAGTTGCGTGCGATGAAGTCGACGATCTGCGGGTTCGTGATCGGACTGCCGGCGCCGTCGCGCGCTTCGTCGAACCCGGCG
>DAORSF010000331.1:0-3485 GCA_035443405.1 Burkholderiaceae bacterium
TCTTCTCGCCGCGCACCCGCAGCCCGTAGGCGACGTTCTCGAAGATCGACTTCGGGAACGGGTTCGGCTTCTGGAAGACCATGCCGATACGCATCCTGACCTCGATCGGATCGACCTCGGGCGACAGCAGGTCGACGTCCTCCGGATACAGGCGGATCTCGCCTTCGTAACGGTTGCCCGGATACAGGTCGTGCATGCGATTGAACGCGCGAAGCAGCGTCGACTTGCCGCAACCCGAAGGCCCGATCAGCGCGGTCACCCTGTCCTCGTAGACCGGCAGGTTGATGTTCTTCAGCGCCTGGAACGTGTGGTAGAAGAAGTTCAGATCGCGGGTGCGCGCCTTGGCGACCAGCTGCTCGGCCGGGATCGGCGCGCCGACGTTCAGTACTGCTGACATCTCGATGTCCTGTCAGAATGCTCGCGGTGCGCGACGGTTCGCTTCGTGCGCCCAATGCTCACCACTTGATGTTCCGGCGCAGCCGGTAACGCAGCCAGATCGCCAGCGCGTTCATGCCGAGCGTCATCAGCACCAGCACGAAACCAGCCGCCGCGGCGTTCTGGTGAAAGGCCGCCTCGGGCCGCGACGTCCAGTTGAACATCTGGATCGGCATGACGGTGAACGGCGACATGAGCCAGTCGAAGTTCACGAACGGTGGCGCCGCCGATACCGGCGCAGGCGGAAGGAAGGCAATGAAGGTCAACGCCCCGATCGTGATCACCGGCGCGGTCTCGCCGATCGCGCGGGCCAGGCCAATGATGACGCCAGTAAGGATGCCCGGCATCGAGTACGGCAGGATGTGATCCGCCACGGTCTGCCACTTCGACGCGCCGAGCGCGTACGCGCCCTCCCGGATGATCCCCGGAATCGCCCTGATCGCCTCGCGGGTCGCGACGATGACGACCGGCAGGATCAGCAGCGCCAGAGTCATTCCGGCGGTGAGGACGCTCTGGCCCAGTCCGAACTGGTACACGAACAGACCGAGCGCGAGCAAACCATAGACGATCGACGGTACGCCGGCGAGATTGGAGATATTGATCTCGATCAGGTCGTTGAACCAGTGCTTCTTCGCGTACTCCTCGAGGTAGATGCCTGCGGCCACGCCCAGCGGCACCGCAATGGAGGCGGTCACCAGCATGACCAGCGTCGAACCGACCCACGCCGACAGGATGCCGGCCTGGCCCGCGCGTCGCGACGGAAAGTTCGTGAAGAAGTCGACCGACAGGCGCCCGACGCCGTCGATCGCCATGTCGATGAACAGCGTGAGAAAGGTCAATACGCCGATGCCCAGCGCGAGCACCCCGAGGGCCGCGAAGATCACGTCCTTGCGCTTGCCCGCCGCGATGACCCCGCGGATGCGGATGATGTCTAGCTGGTCCATGCGTGAGTCCTCGTGGCCGTTCAGTAGACTTCGCGGAAGCGGCGTCGCAGCCAGAAGCCGATCACGTTGAAGGCCAGCGTCATCAGCATCAGCGTCAGGCCCGCCGCAAAGATCGTCTGGTAGCCGATCGAGCCGTGCGGCAGGTCACCGAGCGCCACCTGCACGATGTAGGCGGTGATCGTGGCGGCTGGCTCGAGCGGATTCATCGTCAGGTTGGGTTGCATCCCGGCGGCCACCGCGAGAATCATCGTCTCGCCGACCGCGCGCGAGATGCCGAGGATGTAGGCGGCGGCGATGCCGGAGAACGCCGCCGGCACCACCACTCGCGTGGCGGTCTGCAGCCGCGTCGAGCCCATCGCGTAGGCGCCCTCGCGCAACGACATCGGCACCGCCCGCATCGCGTCCTCGCTGATCGAGCTGACGTAGGGAATGATCATCACGCCCATCACCAGACCGGCCGACAGCAGGCTGAACCCGGGCAGCGACGGGATGAGCAACTGCAGGATCGGCGTGAGGAACAGCAGCGCAAAGTACCCGTAGATGATCGTCGGCACGCCGCCGAGGAGTTCCAGCAGCGGCTTGGCGACCTCGCGAACCCGGTGCGACGCGAACTCTGACAGGTAGATCGCGATCGTCGTGCCCAGCGGTATCGCCACCGCGAGCGCCACCAGTGAACTGGTCAGCGTTCCCGACAGCAGGACCATGATGCCGAAGTGGGCGTCGTCGAAGAGCGGCGTCCACTGCGTGTCGGTCAGGAAATCCCACAGCGACACGTGTCGGAAGAACTCGAACGACTCGCTGACCAGCACCCAGACGATGCCGGCAGTCGTGAGCACCGAAACCGAAGCCGCGAAGAAGAGGACCGCCTCGATCGACCGCTCGCGGATCAGGCGGCTGCGCTTTCGCCTCATGTCGCGCCGCCGCCTCAGGCTCGCATCGGAGCTCGCCGGGCCCGTTCTCTCGCCGGAGCCGAGCTCAGCACTCAGGGAGTTCGCCATCGTTGGCCCCTTCTAACGTCAACAGGCACGCGACCTCTGGTCGCGTGCCCTCGCCGGGACCCGCTCCGGCCGGCCTTCTCGGCCGTCCGGGCGGATGTTCCTTCGCGCTACAGCGAAGCCTCGCGCTTCATCAGCTCCTCGATGGTCACGCCGACCTCGGCGACCCCACCGAACACCGTGCCCTTGCGCCGGCTCGTGACGTGCTCGAGGCCGACCTTGTACGCCTGGTCGGGCAACGGGACGTACTTGACCTCGCGCGCGAGCTTCGAGGCATGCGTCATGTAGTAGTCGACGAAGGCCTTGACCTCGGGCTTGTCGAGCGACTTCGCGTTGACGTAGATGAAGATCGGGCGCGACAGCGGCTGGTACGAACCCTTGAGCACCGATTCCATCGACGGCAGCACCGCGGGGCTGCCGGCCTTGGCGACGATCGGCACGGCCTTCAGCTTGTCCTGGTTCTCCGCATAGTAGGCGTAGCCGAAGAAGCCGAGCGCGTTGACGTCCCGCGAGACGCCCTGGACCAGCACGTTGTCGTCCTCCGACGCCGTGAAGTCGCCGCGGCTGGACTTGGACTTGCCGACGATCGCCTCGGTGAAGTAGTCGAACGTCCCGGAGTCCGCGCCGGCGCCGAAGAGCGTCAGCGGCGCATCGGGCCAGGCCGGGTTCACGTCCTTCCACTTCGAGACCTTGCCCTGCGCTGCCGGCTCCCACATCTTCTTGAGCTCGTCGACCGACAGGCTCTTGATGAACGTGTTCTTCGGATTGATGACCACGGTCAGCGCGTCGAACGCGACCGGCAGTTCGACGTACTCGACGCCCGCCGCCTTGCAGTCGGCCATTTCCTTGGCCAGGATCGGGCGCGACGCATTCTGCACGTCGGTCTCGGCGCGGCAGAACTTCTTGAAGCCGCCGCCAGTGCCGGAGATGCCGACGGTGACGTTGACGGCGCCCTTCTGCGCCTTCTGGAAATCTTCGGCGACCGCTTCGGTCACCGGGAACACGGTGCTCGAGCCGTCGATCTTGACCAGCTTGGGCTGGGCGTGCGCGCCCGCGGCGAAGCCGGCGGTCAGCAGGCCGGCGAGGAGGGTGTGGCTGAACTTCATCTGGC
>DAORSF010000332.1:0-3465 GCA_035443405.1 Burkholderiaceae bacterium
GCCGAGCGGCAGGCGCTGCGGCCGCGCAGCCCGCTGGCACGGCGTTTCCTGGACCGTGCGAGGCGGCTTCGGGAGACGCCCGTTGGCGAGCGCGCGGGTGCCCGCCAGGCGGCAACCGCCCTGGTCAGCGGATGATGCCGTCGGCGATCAGCGCGTCGATCGTGTCCCCGGCGTAGCCCAGTGCGCTCAGCAATTCGCGCGTGTGCTGCCCGAGCCCGGGCGCTGCACGGTCGACCGCGGGTGCGCCGGGGGTGCGGATCGGGTTGGCGAGCAGGCCGAAGCTCGCGCCGCCGTCCGGGCCGGCGCCATCGTCGGCATCGCACCGCGCCTCGCGCACCAATCCGCGCTCGGCGAAGAACGGATTGCGCATCGCCTGTGCAAGATCGAGGATCGGCGCCGCCGGCACGCGGCCCGCGAAGCGCTCCATCCACTCGGCCGTGGTGCGCGGCGCCAGAACCTCGTCGATGAGGCGCGTGAGCAGTTCGCGATGGCGCAGGCGGGCAGCGAAATCGACGAAGCGCGGGTCGTCGATCCAGTCGTCGCGCGACACGCATTCGCACAGCGCGCGCCAGAACTTCTCCTTGTTGCACATCAGGTAGATCCATCCGTCGCGCGTCGCGTAGGTCTGGCACGGCGTCAGCGACGGATGCGCCGAGCGCGGCTCGCGCCGCGTGTTGGCGCCCGCCGCCGTGTACCAGTTTCCCGCGTAACTCAGGTGGAACATCGCGGTGTCGTACAGGCTCACGTCGACGTCGCGGCCGACGCCGCTGCGGCGGGCGTCGAGCACGCCGGCGAGCAGAGCGAGCGCGGCCATCGTGCCGGCCATCATGTCGACGATCGACAGGCCCATGCGCGCCGGCGCGCCGTCGGGGTCGCCGGTCAGCGCGAAGTAGCCCGCTTCGGCCTGCATCAGGTAGTCGTAGCCGGGCCATTGCGCCCGCGAGCCCTCGCGCCCGTAGCCGCTCAGGTGCGCGCAGACGATGCGCGGGTTGACCGCCTTCAGCGACGCATAGTCGATCCCGAGGCGCGCCGGCACGTCGCCGCGCAGGTTGTCGAGCAGCGCGTCGGCGCTGCGCGCGAGATCGCGCAGCACGGCACGCCCGGGAGCGCGCGCCAAGTCGACGCAGAGGCTCTTCTTGTTGCGATTGAAGCTCTGGTAGAACACGCTGGCGCGGTCGGGCGCGACGCCCGGGGCAAAGTGCGGGCCGACCGAGCGCGACACGTCGCCGCCGTCGGCGGCGTTCTCGACCTTGATCACTTCGGCGCCGAGGTCGGCCAGCGTCTGGGTGCCGAAGGGCCCGGCGCCGTATTGCTCGACGGCGAGGATTCGCAGCCCGCTCAGCATCGGCTCCGTCATCCGCAACTCGCCGCGTCAGTCGCCTGCGCCAGCCGAGCGGCAGGCGACGAGGAAGCTGCGCTCGAACTCGATTACCGGCGTGCCGTGCTGGTTGGTGCCGGTCGTGCGCACGGAGACGATGCCCTGGCCGGGGCGCGAGCGCGACCGCCGGGCCGCGATGACCACGCTGTGCGCGTACAGCGTGTCGCCGACGAACACCGGCGCGGTGAGTCGCACCTGTTCCCAGCCGAGGTTCGCGATGGCCCGCTGGCTCGTCTCGCGCACGCTCATGCCGGTGACGATCGCCAGTGTCAGCAGGCTGTTGACCAGCGGCTTGCCGAACTCCTGTGTCGCCGACCACGCGGCATCGAAGTGCAGCGGATGCGTGTTCATCGTCAGCAGCGTGAACCAGCTGTTGTCGGCTTCGATCACGGTGCGACCGGGCCAGTGCGCGTACCGGTCGCCGACGACGAAGTCGTCGTACAGGCGGCCCAGTTGCGGTGGGTGGTCTCGAGCCGGCGGGTCGGGCGTGCTCATCGGCGATTGCGGCGTGGGTGCCTGCGCGGGCAGGGCGTCTCGGGAAGTGTCGCACAGGCTGTCGACCAGCGATCGCAGGCGTTGCCAGTGCGAGCCGGGCCAGTAGACGCGCCGGCAACCGGTGCACAGCGTGAACTCGCGCTGTTCGGCCGCGACGCGTGGCGGCAGCCGATCGGAGACCTCGGCGCGGTCGGCGCGCCGCAGCGGCGCGTTGCATTCGAGGCAACGCGTGAACGGACGCAGGCTGCCGCGCAGCCCGTAGTGCCCGAGTACCTCGCGCAGCTGCTCGTCGGTCGACCGTGCGCGCACGTAGCGCCCGCGCGCTACGCGGCGATGCTTGAGCAATTCGCGATCGCGGCTGAGCACGATCCGTTCGTCGACGTCCGCCAGAAGGGCCAGCAGGCGGTCCGGCGCGTCGCGGGCCAGTTCGGTGTCGAAGCCGAACAGCCGCAGGCGCCGCGCCAGCCCGCCGAGGTGCGCGTCGGCGAGAAAGCGCGGCGGCCGCCCGTCCGGGGTCGGTCGCGAGGCGTCGGCCGGGAACACGTCGAGCTCGTCGGCCTCGCGCAGCACGTGGCCGAGTCCGGCAACGCGGCCGTCGACGAGGAGCCGTCCGACCTCGGTGTGCGGCACGCCGAGCGCCTCTATCGCGTGCTTGGCGGTCGCGTTCTCGGCGCTGCGCCAGTCGAAGGCGCGGCCGCGCAGGTCCGGCCGCAGCAGTTCGTCGAGCTGATCGTGGAAGCGAAAGCGCGGCATCGGCGCGGCGGGTGTGGCGTGTCGATCGACCCGTGAAGCCACGATCATGGACGAAAAAGAGGCGTCGCGGCTCCGCGGGGACCGCACCGCAAAGCACCGAGCGGGGGCCGCGTCAGTCAGTGCGCCGTGGTCGCCGTGGCGCGCGACTTCTCCGTTCGCCACCACGCGATCAGCCGGTCGAAATCGCCTTCGAACGCGCGCTGCATCAGCTCGCTGCTGATCGCCATGCACCGGCTGGCGATGCCCGGATCCATGCGGCCCCGGGAAGTCTCACGATCGCAAGCGAGGTAGGCGACCTTCAGTGCGTCGACCGGCAATGCCTTCGGCGCGAACCGGTCCGGGTCCCCGCGCGCGGCAGGCGCCAGAAGCGGGAAGGCAAGGATCACGGCAGCGAGATGGGTCCTGGTCATGGCTTCCTCCTCGATCGTCGGCTGAAGCTACGCGGGCAGGCGCGCCGTGCCTATCCCGTGTTCGCGGCAGCGCCGACGGCGCTGGCCGGGGAGTCATCGCGCATCGAGGAACGCTAGCGATCGAATTAACAGAGTTGACATAATATACATTATGCGCAGTATGCAGCCAGACGAGCCGGTCATCGATCGCAGCGCCATCCAGCGCTATGCTCGTCGGGGGTTCATGCCCATTAAACTTCCATGTTTATAGTGCGTTGCATCGCTTTGCGAAGAAGTTACTCTATCTTCGATGCGGTGCCATCCAGCTTCAGAATCTGCATCAAAAACATCGCGTAGTCGTCTGATTCCATGAGCTTTCAGGCGTCGGCCGTTGGTGTGCGTGACGCGCGCACCGTGTCTCTGGAGCCCGTCGCGCCGGCTGGACACCGG
>DAORSF010000333.1:0-3459 GCA_035443405.1 Burkholderiaceae bacterium
AAAGCACGCCTTTATACCGCAACATGTCGGGGCCGTAAACCTGGATCAGGCCCGACAGGAAATCCTCGAGTTTCAGCGGGTCGAAAGGCTTGTCGGAGCGGAACACGAACGACTGCACCGCGTCGTCGTGCTCGTGCTCGTCGCTCAGCAGGAACTGCGGGTCGATCTCGAGCACCGCGTTCAGGTTGAATCCGCGAATGTCGAGGATTTCGGCGATCGGCGCGTCGCCGAAGTGCACCGGCCGCACCGGCGCACGCGGGTTCATTCGGCCCAGCCGAGCCTTCAACCGCTGCTGCGTCGCTTCGTCCACCAGGTCGACCTTCGAGAGCAGGATGCGATCGGCGAAGCCGACCTGCTCCTGCGCCTCCTTGTGCTCGTCGAGCTGTTGCTCGCCGTGGCGCGCGTCGACGATGGTGATGACCGCGTCGAGTAGATAGTAGTCGGCGATGTCGTCGTCGATGAAGAAGGTCTGCGCGACCGGACCCGGATCGGCCATTCCGGTGGTCTCGATGACGACCCGCTCGAAGCCGATCTCGCCGCCCTCGCGACGCGCGCGCAGGTCGGCGAGGATCCGGATCAGGTCGCCGCGAACGGTGCAGCAGATGCAGCCGTTGTTCATCTCGACGATCTGCTCGTCGCGGTCCTGCAGCAGCAGGTCGTTGTCCACCCCCTCCTCGCCGAACTCGTTCTCGATCACCGCGATGCGGTGGCCGTGCTGTTCCCTGAGGATGCGGTTGAGCAGCGTGGTCTTGCCGCTGCCGAGGAAACCGGTGAGGATGGTCACCGGGACGTGCGTGTTGGCCATCGGAATCCCTTGCTGAACCGCGCATTTTACGGGCTTGCGCAGTGGGCGCACCTCCCGGACACGGTCACGTCGATCTCTTCGCCCGAGAACCCGGCCGGCAGCAAGGCGCGGACCCGCCGCGCGAGCGTGCCCGATTCCTCGATGCAGTAGATCCGGCTGCACCGCACGCAGCGGAAATGGCCGTGCGGACCCTGCGCCGGGCGCGCCGAGAAGTGGAAGACGCGATCTGGCCCGGCCACCCGGTGCGCCAGTCCGGCCTCCTCGAGCCATTCGAGCACACGATAGAGCGTGACGCGATCGATCGGCTCGGCACCGGCCTCGACGCGCTTCTGCAGCTCGATGTGAGTGAGCGCAGACTCAGCACCGAGAAGTTCGGCCAACACCCGTTGACGGGCCACCGTCAGCCGGGAACCGGAATTCCGGATCAGTTCGCGCGCACGCGACTGCCGCAGGCCTGCCGGCCCGTCCATCATCGCACTCATCGCCGCATCCGTACGGTCGGGTCGCCGATTCGCCACCCGGTTGCATGAAGGGGTCGT
This sequence comes from Burkholderiaceae bacterium, assembly GCA_035443405.1. GTDB lineage: Bacteria > Pseudomonadota > Gammaproteobacteria > Burkholderiales > Burkholderiaceae_E > Zeimonas. The sequence continues at coordinate 1,345 of DAORSF010000333.1, forward strand.
CGCAGCGGACACGCCGCCGCGACACCCGAGAAAGCACCCCCTCGGTGGCCGGATCATCCCGGTCGCCGTTCGCCCGGGAAAGGAACTAGTCGTCAGGAACCGCCGGATCAGCCGCGGCGGCGCGCCCTCGGGTGCGCCGCGTCGTAGACCGCGGCGAGCCGCTGGAAGTCCAGCGACGTATAGACCTGCGTGGTGGCGATGCTGGCGTGCCCGAGCAGCTCCTGGACCGCGCGCAGGTCGCCGCTGGACTGCAGCAGGTGGCTCGCGAACGAATGGCGCAAGACGTGCGGATGCACGTCGGCGGGGACACCGCGCACGATCGCGAGCCGTTTGAGCCGGACCTGCACGGTGCGGTTGGCCAGCCGGCGCCCGAGCGCACTCAGGAACAGCGCCCGCTCGTCGCAGCCGGGATGCGTGGCGCACCAGCTCGCGCGCGCGCCGAGCCAGCACCTCAGCGCCTCGCGGGCGACGCGGCCGATCGGTACGGTGCGGGTGCGGCCGCCCTTGCCCCGAACGGTCAGCTCGCCTTCTTCGAGGTCGATCCAGCCGGTCGACGACGCGCCGGGTCCGTCGAAGTGGCGCAGGTCGAGCGACGTGAGCTCGGAGAGCCGCAGCCCGGACGAGTAGAAGAGTTCGAGCATCGCCTGGTCGCGCACCGAATCGAAGCCGTCGCCGGCCGGCACGTCGACGAAACGCACCGCCACGTCGGGCGCCAGCGCCTTGGGCAGGCGCCGCGCCGCGCGCGGCGCGCGCACGCCGCGCGCCGGATTGGCGCTCGCCTCGCCCTGCGCGGCGAGCCAGTCGAAAAAGCCGCGCCACGCCGAGAGGCGACGTGCGATCGAGCGCGCCGACAGGCCGGCACGCGCGCTGGCCGCGACCCATCGCCGCACCGCATGCTCGGTGATCGCCGACCATTGCGGGTCGCGCGCCCCCGCGGCATCGCCGGTCGCATCGCCCGACGATGCCAGCTCGGCGAGTGCGCGGAGGTCGAGCCGATAGCTGGTCAGCGTGCGCGGCGAGCAGCCGCGCTCGCTATGCAGCCGCTCGAGATAGCGCTCGATCGCGCCGCCGTCCACCGCCGCTCATTCGGCCAGCCGCGACAGCGCCGCGCTGGCGGTTTCGGCGATGCGCTCGAGGAACGCCGTGCCCATCCCGGCCCGGAAACGCTCGGGGTCGGCCGAACCCAGCACGACGAGCCCGAAGGCGTTGGGATCGACGCCCTTGCGCAGCGGCAACAGAGCGATCGAGCGGGTGTCGGCGCCGCCGTCGGGAAGCCAGGACGCGGCCTGGAACTCGGAGTTCGGACCGCAGAAAGGCTGCTTCATGCTGTTCGCCAGCGTGATCACGTCCACCGGCACGGGCTGCGCACAGTCGAGCTCGAGATGCGCTTCGCGCAGGCCCCAGAGCCGCATCGCGACCTGCGGCACCGAGAAGACGGTGCGCAAGCCGTCGACCACGATGTCGGGCAACTGCGCGGGGTCCGACGCCAGCAGCAGCTGCCGCGTCCAGCGTTGCAGCTTGTCGGTGATCGCGTCGTTCTCCTGGCCGATGCGCAGCAGGTCCGCCAGCCTCAGTTCGTGCGCGCGCAGCTTCTCGCGCAGCACCTCGAGCTGGCGCTCCTGCAGCGAGATGGCGCGCCCGCCGTGCGGATGCGGCACGGTGATGCCCGCGAGCAGGTCGGCGTGCGACTCGAAGAAGCCCGGGTGGTCGCGAAGGTAGCGCGCCACCTCGTCGGCGCTGAGGATGCTGTCGGTCATGCGTGATCCGTGTTGAAGGAAGCCGGCGATGCGCGAACCGGGAGTTCGATCTCGCCTTCGAAAACAGTCACCGCCGGTCCGGTCATCGTGACGCTGCCACCGTTCCAGTCGATGCTGAGCAGCCCGCCTCGCGTCTCGACGTCTACCGGCGAGCGCAACAGGCCGCGACGGATCCCGGCCACCACGGCGGCGCAGGCGCCGGTGCCGCACGCCAGCGTCTCTCCGGCGCCGCGCTCCCAGACGCGCAGGCGCACGCGCGCCGGCGTCGCCACCTGCATGAACCCGGCGTTCACGCGCCTCGGGAAGCGCGCCGCTCGCTCGATCAGCGGGCCCTCGGTGCGAACCGGTGCGCGATCGA
>DAORSF010000334.1:0-3437 GCA_035443405.1 Burkholderiaceae bacterium
ACGCCGACGCAGGTGCCGATCGGATCGACGCGACGGTCGTTGGAGTGCACCGCGATCTTCGCCCGCACGCCGGGGTCGCGCGCTGCGGCCTTGATCTCGAGCAGTCCCTGCTCGATCTCCGGCACCTCGTTGGCGAACAGGTGGCGAATGAAGTCCGGCGCGGTGCGCGACAGGAACAGTTGCGGCCCGCGGCCCTCGCGATTGATCTTCGCGACGTAGGCGCGGACCCGGTCGCCGACGCGCAGGTTCTCCTTGGGAATCATCTGGTCGCGCGGCAGCCGCGCCTCGACCTTGCCCGACTCGACGATCGCACCCTCGCGGTCCATGCGCTTGATCGTGCCCGACAGGATCGATTCGCCGCGGGCGAGGAAGTCATTGATGATCTGCTCGCGCTCGGCGTCGCGGATCTTCTGGAGGATGACCTGCTTGGCCGCCTGCGCGCCGATCCGCCCCATGTCGACCGGCTCGAGCTCTTCCTCGATGAAGTCGCCGACCTGGATGTCCGGGATCTGCTTCTGAGCCTCGGTCAGGATGATCTGGATGTCGTGGTCCTCGAGCTCGCCGTCGGGCACGACCTGCCAGCGGCGGAACGACTCGGACTCGCCGGACATGCGGTCGACCGACACGCGGACGTCGACGTCTTCCTTGAAGCGCTTCTTCGTCGCGGACGCCAGCGCGCTCTCGAGTGCGCCGAACACGACGTCGCGCGCGACGTTCTTCTCGCGCGCGAGCGCGTCGACCAGCAACAATACTTCCCGGCTCATTTCCGCCTCTCCTGGAACTTCAGCTTCGGCACCAGCCGAGCCCGCTCGATCTCGTCGAGCGCAAACACGAGCTTGCGGCCCACGGCCCCGGGGACGGCCCCCGCCGCTGCGGCCTGCACCGCCTTCGCCGTACCCGACGCGCCCTTCGCAGCGGGTTTCGATCCGGCCTTGCGGCCCTTCGCGCCACCGGCACCCGGCGCTTCGGCCACCCGCTCGATCAACTCGAGCCCATAGCGTCCCTCGCCCTCGACCGTCAGTACGCCGTCGAAGTTGCGGCGCCCGTCGAGCGGCCGTCGCAGCCTGACGCTGACCTCGGCGCCCGCGAAGCGGTCGAAGTCCGCCGCCTTCTTCAACGGCCGATCCAGCCCCGGCGACGACACCTCGAGCCGCGCGTAGTCGACCTCCTCGACCGCCAACACGTGCGACAGCTGTCGACTGACCTGCTCGCAGTCGTCGAGCGTGATCCCCGCCGGCGAATCGATGTACACGCGCAACAACCCGTCCTGCGCGAACTCGACGTCGACGATCTCGTAGCCCATGCCTGACAGGGCGCGTTCGATGATCGCCTGCGTCGACGTCATCTGTGCGGACACTCGCGAACCCCCTGCCGGCACCCAGCCGGCCCCTGCCGATCCGCCGCCGACACCATGCCCGCGCGACCGGAAAAAAAAATGGGCCTCGCGAGCCCATTTCTTCGAGCACGCCGCCCGTGCCCGATGCGCTGTCGCCCCGGATGACGTCGTCCGGAACGCTGCCTCACATCTGCCGAAGCGGCGATTTGTTAATAGAAAATTATAGCGCGAAAACCCCCGCGCAGTCACGCGCGATTGCGGCCCCGACCGCGATCAGCCGTCGCCGCGCGACCCGCCGCCGCCCGAACGGCCACCGCGCGAGCGCCCGCCACGTCTTCCGCCCCCCTTGCCGGACGCAGGCCCGCGCGGCTGCCCCGGGCCGCCGCCGGATCCGCGGGGACCTTGACCGCCGGGGCGAGGCCCCTGCCCGCCGACGCGCTTGCCCTGGCCACCGCGCGAGCCGCGACCGTCGCGCCCGCCCGGCTGCCCCGAAGGCCCGAATCCGCCGTACGCGCCCGCAATACCGGACGGCCGCCCGGTGTCCATCGGCCCGGTGAAGGTCGCCGCGCGCCCCGCGCGGACGCGCGACTTGTTGAATCCGCCGCGCTTGCCGCCGCCTGCCGGCGCTCCAGCTTCGCCCTTGCGCACCACGCGAGTGATGCCTTCGAGGTGCGCGTTGGCCGACCTGGGCTGCCATTCGTCGTCGTCCATCGGATCGTGGACGGGCTCGGCCGAAACCGGCAATGCACGATTGCCGATCGAGTCGTCGGGATGCTCGTCGTCCCAATCTTCATCCGCGCCGGTGTCGCCGACGTCGTCGGGCGATCCGCGCGCCGGCGTGTCTTCGTCCATCTCGTCGGCGAAGGCTCGCTCGTCGCCGTCAGCGTCGGGATCGGCTTCGAGCACGCGCTGTGCCCCGCCCTTCCCCGCCTCCTCGGCCGGCGCGCCGGCACTGCGAATCGCCTGCGCGAGCGCCTGGACCTCGGCCTCGCCGAGTTCGGCCCAGCGGCCCCGCGTCAATCCGCGCGGCAGCGCCAAAGGCCCGAAGCGCAGTCGCACCAGCCGGCTGACGGTCAGGCCGACGACCTCGAACATCCGCCGCACCTCGCGGTTGCGGCCCTCGGCGATCACTGCGCGGTACCACGCATTGGCGCCGTCGCCACCGAGGTCCTCGAGCGTCGCAAACCTGGCCGGCCCGTCCTCGAGCTCGACGCCGGCCAGCAGCGATTCACGCGCCACGTCGTCGATCCGCCCGAGCACACGGACCGCGTACTCGCGTTCCCAGCCGTAGCGCGGATGCATCAGTTTGTTGGCCAGGTCGCCCGAGGTCGTGAACACCAGCAGGCCCTCGGTGTTGAAGTCGAGCCTGCCGACCGCCACCCAGCGCGCGCCTTTCAGTCGCGGAAGTCGCTCGAACACCGTGGCGCGCTGGCCCGGATCGTCGCGCGTGCAGATCTCGCCCGGCGGCTTGTGGTACAGCAGGACACGCGGCGCCGCCGGCGCGGCGCGCCGGCTGATCGCGCGGCCGTTCACGCGCACCTGGTCCGTCGGGCCTATGCGCTGGCCGATGTGCGCCGGCTGCCCGTTCACCGAGACGCGCCCGGCGAGGATCAGTTCCTCCATGTCGCGCCGAGAGCCGAGACCGGCGTCCGCGAGCACCTTGTGCAGCTTCGGCTGGTCCTCGGCGGGCGCGCGACGCGTCGCGCGCTGGCGGGGATCGGCGGCGTCGAGGCCGATGGCCTTGCCGCTGGCGTAGGCCGGCAGCGGGTCGGCGTCGACCGTCGCGCGTCCCGGCACGCTCTCGCCAGCCTGCGCCGTCGCATCACCTGCCGGCGGCTGCCCCTCGGCACCCTCGCCGGCATCGCGTCGACCGCCCCGGCCGCGCCGCGACCCCGACCTGTTGCCGCCGCGGCGTCGATTGAACTTGCTGCGTGGTTGCCTCGACTCACGGTCGTCGCTCGCCTGCCCGTCGACGGCGCCGACGGCTTCGCCGGCTCCGGCCGACGGGGCCGGTCGTTGCCCGGCCTCTTCGCGCTGCGCCGGACCCTCGGTGTCGGCTGCCGTGCGATCGCGCTGGCTGTCGCTCGGATGTTCGCTGTTC
>DAORSF010000335.1:0-3432 GCA_035443405.1 Burkholderiaceae bacterium
GACGAGCTGCGCTCGGTCGGCGAGGCGCTCGGGCCCGGCGAGGTCTACGACAGCAACCGCTACACGATGTACGGCATGCTCACGCGCCTGGGCGTCGACGTGATCGACATGGGCGTGATTCGCGACGATCCCGATGCGCTCGAGCGCGCGGTGCGCACCGCCGCGGAGAGCGCCGATGCGATCGTCTCGTCGGGCGGCGTGTCGGTCGGCGAGGCGGATTTCACGAAGCAGGTGATGGCGCGGCTCGGCGACATCGCGTTCTGGACCATCGCGATGCGCCCGGGGCGGCCGATGGCCTTTGGCCGCATCGGCCGCACCAGCTACTTCGGGCTCCCTGGGAACCCGGTCGCGGTGATGATCACGTTCTACTTCTTCGCCCGCGAAGCACTGCTTCGGCAGATGGGGGCCGAGCCCTCGCCGTTGCCGTTCGTGCGCGCGCGCTCGCTGAGCGCGTTCCGAAAGCGCCCGGGACGCACCGAGTACCAGCGAGCACGCCTGGATCGCGACGCAGACGGAACGATGTCGGTGAGCAGCTTCGGCAGCCAGGGGTCGGGCGTGCTGCGGTCGATGTCGGAAGCCAACTGCATCGTCGTGCTGCACCATGACCAGGGCGCGGTCGCTGTCGGCGACCCGGTCGACTGCATCGCCTTCGACGGCCTGGTCTAGGTTCGCGCCGCTGCGCTCAGGCGCCGCCGAGGCGCTGGTCGCTCACCAGGATTCCATCGTCGTCGGCGTAGCACCAGTCGCCGGGGGCGACGCGCACGCCGGCGATCTCGATCGGTATGTCGCGCGACCCGCTGCCACGGCGGTCGCTGCGGCGCGGATGGGCCGCCAGCGCGCGCACGCCGACTTCGCACTCGTTGATCTCGGCGACGTCGCGCACGCAGCCGTTGACGACCACGCCGACCCAGCCATTGTCGCAGGCGAGCTTCGCGAGGTTGCCGCCGACCAGCGCGCAACGCAGGCTGCCGCCGCCGTCCACGATCAGTACCCTGCCCTCGCCCGGCACCTCGAGCGCGGCGCGAACCATCGAGTTGTCCTCGAAGCAGCGCACGGTCGCGACCGGGCCGGCGAAGCGGGCACGCCGCCCGAAGGGCCGGAATGCAGGATGCAGCACGCGCAGTTCGCCCGAGTTCAGGCGGTCTTCGTGCGCGTCGCAGAGGTCGGTCGTTGCGAATGGCGGCGTCATGGTGGGCTGTGGCATCGGCGGTGTCCTGGCGCCCGCACCGGCCGGGGCGCGACGCCGATGATCGCACAAGCCCGCGCCCGCCGCGACGCGATCGCGCCGAGCGTTCAGCCGCAGGCGAAGGGATCGTTGCCCGCCGCGTTGGGATCGCAGCTCGTCGTCGCGCCGGCCGGCCGAACCACGACTCGCAGCGGCCGCCCGCGCGATTCGTGGTCGCTGAGTTCGATGTGAATCTCGCGCGTCGGCGCCGCATGCCCGAAGGAGTCGGCACGCAGGCGTCCGAACGGATCGAAGGCGAAAACTCCCCGCTCGGCTTCGACCCGCACCCGCGAAGTCTGCCTGGCGAGAGTCGAGGTCTCGATCAACTCGAACCGGCCGTCGGGCAGCGGCGCGCGAATCACCCAGTTGCGGCCATCGACCGACGGCCTGACGGTCGCGGCCGTCGGCGCGTCGCCGGTGAGCACGAGTTCGACCGGCGACTGGCGCTTGACCGCCTCGAGCTGCGCGAGACGCAGGCCGCTGCGCAGGTTGTTCGAAGCGGCGCGAAGCTGGACGTTCGCGAAGAATCCCGAGAAGTCGGGACCCGCGGTTGCCGCCAGGGTCGCGCCGATCCCCAGCACGATCGCGAGTTCGACCGCGCTCATGCCTCGCTGGAGGCTTCGCTTGCGCACAGGCACGGTCGGCTTCATATCGCGGCGCGGGGAGGACGATGTCGGGCAGGAGCCGACTATGGGAGACCGGCGCCGACGCAGGCAAAGCCGCCGCGACGGATGGCGGCGAGCCGGCGACGGATGCGGGAACGCCACCCTCGGCGGAGCCTGGCGGGCTGCGAACGGGTCGCCCGGCACGGCCGAAGATGCGGCCGACGATGTGGCTCACGATGTCGCCGAAGACGTCGCCGAGGAGGCGACCGAAGATGCGGCCGAGGAGGCGACCGGACAGAGGCGGTCGCCGGGTGCCAGTGCGGGCCCGTGGAGGGTCCGCCCGGGCGCAGCCTCAGCGTTTGTGGCTGAGCGTGCCCGGCAGGCCTGCGTAGAACGCGGACAGGTTATCGATGTCGGCGCGCGACAGCTGCTTGGCCTGCGCGGCCATGATCGGGTTCTTGCGGGCGTCCGACTGGTAGTCGAGCATCGCCTGCCTGAGGTAGTCGCGGTGCTGCCCCGCCAGGCGTGGATATGACGGATCGATCGGCGTGTTGCCGTCCTTGCCGTGGCAGGCGGCGCAGACCTGGTCCGCCTTCTCCTTGCCCTTCGCGACGTCGGCAGCCAGGGCGCCGGTGGTCGCGAACAACGATGCGGCGCCGATCAGGGCGGCGAGGCGCCGGGCGCCGGTAAACGGGTCGTGGCTCATCGTCGTTCCGCGGAATCAGTTGGTGCCGTAGTACGCCGCGAGATCGGCGATGTCCTGGTCGCTGAGGCTGGCCGCGATCCCGCGCATCGTCGGGTGGCTGCGGTCGCCCTTGCGATACGCCTGGAGGGCGGCCTCGATGTACTTCGCGCTCTGCCCCTTGATCATCGGCACCTGGTACACGCCCGGAAACGAGGCCTTGTAGCCCGGAATGGCGTGGCAGCCGATGCACATCGAATTCTTGGACTTGCCGGCTTCGGCATTGCCCGCCGCGGAGGCCGCCAGCGGCACCAGCGCCCAGGCGAGCCCGGCGGCGATCAGGATTTTCGTGGACATGTCTGTGCTGGTTACCCGAAGTACTTGTTCTGTAAGGTAAACGCCGATTCTATCGGACGGCTCGCCGCGGCGTCCAGCCAGCGTGCCGCGGCCCTCCCGTGCAGCGCGTTCCCGTATACTCGATGCGCCGCCAACCCGAAATCCGGACGAACCCGACATCATGCGTTTCCAGGGCACCGATTCCTATGTCGCGACCGACGACCTGAAGCTCGCGGTCAACGCGGCGATCCAGCTGCAGCGGCCGCTGCTGATCAAGGGCGAGCCGGGCACCGGCAAGACGATGCTCGCCGAGGAAGTCGCCGCAGCGCTGGACATGCCGCTGCTGCAGTGGCACATCAAGTCGACCACCAAGGCGCAGCAGGGGCTCTACGAATACGACGCCGTGTCACGCTTGCGCGACTCGCAGCTCGGCGACGAGCGGGTCAGGGACATCCACAACTACATCGTCAAGGGCGTGCTGTGGCAGGCGTTCGACTCGGACCGCCCGGTGGTGCTGCTGATCGACGAAATCGACAAGGCCGACATCGAGTTCCCCAACGACCTGCTGCGCGAACTCGACCGCA
>DAORSF010000336.1:0-3429 GCA_035443405.1 Burkholderiaceae bacterium
TCGAGGAAGCGCACGTCGACGTTGCGCTTGGCGCACTTGGCCACCAGCACGTCGCGCACCTGCCCGAGCTTGAAGTCGTCGTCGGCGTAGGCGGTCAGCTCGCGTTCCTTCTGTTCGATGCGCGCGTCGGAGCCCTTGAAGTCGAAGCGGTTGGCGATTTCCTTGTTGGCCTGGTCGACGGCGTTGCGCACTTCGATCGCATCGCTTTCGGAGACCACGTCGAACGATGGCATGTCGATTCCTTCCGGTGGGGCGACGGGACGGCTGCCGGCGGTCCGCCGGCGAGCGTGGTCGGGCCATTGTAGGCCCTCGCGTCGACGACGAGGGGCCGATGGCCGCCGGCTCAACGGCGCGACTCGAGCGCCTCCCAGCGCTCGAGCGCGGCGAGCAGTTCGGCCTCGATCGCCGCGAAGCGTTCGTTGATCGCGCGCACTTCTGCGGCCTCTCCCCGCCACGCCGCCGGGTCGGCCAGCCGCTCGCCGAGCGCCTTCTGCTCGGCCTCGAGGGCCTCGACGCGCGCCGGCAGGGCGTCGAGCTCGCGCTGTTCCTTGTAGCTGAGCTTGGCGCCCGGGCGCGCGTCGGCCGCACCGGACGCGGCGCGCGACCGGGTCGTGCGCACCGGCGTCTCGCCAGGCGTGCCGGCCGCGGCCTCGGAGGCCTCGCGGGCCCGCGCCGCCTCGTAGTCCGCGTAGCCGCCTGCGTACTCGCGCCAGACGCCTTCGCCGAGCGCCGCGATCGTCTGGGTCACGACGTTGTCGAGGAAGGCGCGGTCGTGGCTGACGACCAGCACCGTGCCGGGGTATTCCGAGAGCAGGTCCTCGAGCAGTTCGAGCGTGTCGATGTCCAGGTCGTTGGTCGGCTCGTCGAGCGCCAGCATGTTGGCGGGTCGTGCGAAGAGCCGGGCGAGCAGCAACCGGTTGCGCTCGCCGCCCGACAGCGAGCCGACCGGCGAGCGCGCGCGCCCGGGCGCGAACAGGAAGCGCTCGAGGTAGCCCATCACGTGCGTCCGGCGGCCGCCGATCTCGATCCAGTCGGAGCCCGGGCTGATCGTCTCGACCAGCGTGGCCGAGTCGTCGAGCTGCTCACGCAGCTGGTCGAAATACGCGACCTGCAGCTGCGTGCCGAGCCGGACCGTGCCGTGATCGGGGGCGATCTCGCCGAGCATCAGCTTCAGCAGCGTCGTCTTGCCGGCACCGTTGGGCCCGACGAGGCCGACGCGGTCGCCGCGCTGCACGATCGCGTCGAGGTCGCGGACGACGATGCGCTCGCCCCAGGCCTTGGTGACGCCCACCAGCTCGACCACCCGCTTGCCCGAACGGTCGCCGGTGTCGACGGCCAGCGCGACGCGCCCGAGCCGCTCGCGGCGCTCGGCGCGCTGGCGTCGCAGCGCTTCGAGCCGGCGCACGCGGCCTTCGTTGCGCGTGCGGCGCGCTTCGACCCCCTTGCGGATCCAGGCCTCCTCCTGCGCCAGCAGCTTGTCGAACTTGGCGTCGAGGACCGCCTCGCCGGCAAGCTCGTCGGCCTTGCGCACCTGGTACTGCGCGAAACTGCCCGGGTACGAGCGCAGGCGCCCGCGATCGAGCTCGACGATGCGGGTCGCCACGCGATCGAGGAAGCGCCGGTCGTGCGTGACCACGACCAGCGCGCCGCGCAGGCCGCGCAGCAGCTCCTCGAGCCAGGCGATCGAGTCGATGTCGAGGTGGTTGGTCGGCTCGTCGAGCAGCAGCAGGTCCGGATCGGCGACCAGTGCCCGCGCCAGCGCGACCCGCTTGCGCGTGCCGCCCGACAGCGAGGCGACCGCCTCGCCGCCGTCGAGCGACAGGCGCGACAGCACCCCGTCGATGCGGTGCGCCAGCGCCCAGCCGCCGTCGGCGTCGAGCCGGGCCTGAAGCGCCGACAGCCGCTCGAGCGCCTGCGCCGACGGGTGGGCGTCGCGTCCGATCGACGCGGCGAGCGCCTGGTATTCGGCGATCGTGCCCGACTGCGCTGCGAGCCCGGCGGCGACGGCCTCGAACACGCTATTCGCGGGGTCGAGCTGGGGTTCCTGCGGAACGAACGCCACGTTCACGCCGCTCTGCCGGACCACCCGCCCGTCGTCGAAGGCGAGGGTGCCGGCGATGCCGCGCAGCAGAGAGGACTTGCCGGTACCGTTGCGCCCGATCAGCGCGATCCGTTCGCCGGTATCGATCGACAGGTCGACGCCATCGAGCAGCGCGACGTGGCCGTACGCGAGATGGACGTCCTGCAGCGAGATCAGCGGCATCAGGCCGCGCGTCTCCCGCGCGTGCGCGCACCCGCCTTGCCGCTCGCAGCCTTGCCGGCGGATGCCTTGCCGGCCAATGCCTTGTTCGCTGCAATGCGCAGCCGCAGCGCATTGAGCTTGATGAAGCCACCGGCGTCGGCCTGGTCGTAGGCGCCCTGGTCGTCCTCGAAGGTCGAAATGCGCGCGTCGAACAGCGAATCGGGCGACTTGCGCGACACGACGATCACGTTGCCCTTGTAAAGGCGCAGCGTGACCGTGCCGTTGACGCTCTGCTGCGTGTGGTCGATCAGCACCTGCAGCGCACGCCGCTCGGGCGACCACCAGTAGCCGTTGTAGATCAGGCTCGCGTAGCGGGGCATCAGGTCGTCCTTCAGGTGCGCCACCTCGCGGTCGAGCGTCAGCGATTCGATCGCGCGATGGGCGCGCAGCAGCACGGTGCCGCCCGGCGTCTCGTAGCAGCCGCGCGACTTCATGCCGACGTAGCGGTTCTCGACCAGGTCGAGGCGACCGACGCCGTGCCTGCCGCCGAGGCGATTGAGTTCGGCGAGCAGTTCGTGCGCCTTCATCTTCCTGCCGTTGATCGCGACCAGGTCGCCGCCGCGGAACTCGAGTTCGACATCCTCGGGCTTCGCCGGCGCCTTCTCGACCGGCACGGTCAGGCGCCACATCCCTTTCGACGGCGGCTCGGCGGCTGGATCCTCGAGCACGCCGCCTTCGTACGAGATGTGCAGCAGGTTGGCGTCCATCGAGAACGGCGCGCCGCCCTTGCGTTTCTTGAAATCGACCGGGATGCCGTGCGTGTCGGCATAGGCGAGCAGCTTGTCGCGCGACAGCAGGTCCCATTCGCGCCACGGCGCGATGATCTTCACGTTCGGCATCAGCGCGTAGGCGCCGAGCTCGAAGCGCACCTGGTCGTTGCCCTTGCCGGTGGCGCCGTGCGAGATCGCGTCGGCGTTCTCGCGCTGCGCGATCTCGACCAGGCGCTTGGCGATCAGCGGGCGCGCGATCGACGTGCCGAGCAGGTATTCGCCTTCGTAGACCGTGTTGGCGCGGAACATCGGAAACACGAAGTCGCGGACGAACTCCTCGCGCAGGTCCTCGATGTAGATCTTCTTCACGCCGAACATGCGCGCCTTCTCGCGCGCCGGCTCGAGTTCCTCGCCCTG
>DAORSF010000337.1:0-3417 GCA_035443405.1 Burkholderiaceae bacterium
TCACCGGCAGGGTCAGCAGCAGGCTGGCCCAGCGCATCAGGTTCTCGTGCTGCCATTCGATGTCGCCGGGCTCGGCGACGTAGACCGGCACCGCGTACATCATGACCTGCATCATGCCGAGTCCGGCGATGAACAGCCGCCGGAACAGCGCCTTGCTGGTGCGCTGGATCTGCGCCTCGCGCTCGCGCGCGTCGAAGGGCAGGGCGCGATAGCCGAGACGGCCGATCGCATCGAGCAGCGAAGACAGCCGCGTCTTCGAAGGGTCCCAGCGCAGCGTCGCACGGCCGGTGGCGAGGTTCACCGATGCGTTCGACACGCCCGGGCGCCGGCGCAGTCCCTGCTCGAGAAGCCAGACGCATGCGCCGCAGCGCAGGCCGTCGATCATCAGCGTCGTTTCGCAGTCCGACTCGCGCGCGCGCACGAAGCGCTGCTGCACGTCCGGGTCGTCGTAGACCTCGAGCGCCCTCAAGGCCGGCGGGACCACAGCCGCGCCGGGCGCCGGCGCGCTTCGGGTGCGGTAGTAGTCGTCGAGGCCGGCCGACACGATCGCGTTCGCGACGGCCTGGCAGCCCGCGCAACACATGTCGTGCTCGACGCCGTCGATCCGCGCGGTCCAGCGACCCGGGTGCTCGACCGTCTCGCCGCAGTGAAAGCAGGCCGGCGCGCCGCTCATTGGAACCAGGTCACGCAGGCGTCGACGGCCGCGTGAAGGTGTTCGAGCGGGTCGATGCGCGACAGGCCGGCGAGCCCGAACAGGACGATCGCTACGCCGGCCGCGAGGCGTGCGCCGCGACTGGCCAGCAGTTGCGCGCCCCGCTGCGCCGCGAATCCGAGCGCAAGCAGGTTCGGCAACGTGCCGAGACCGAACACCAGCAGCAGCAACGCGCCGTCCGCGGCGCTGCCGGAGACCAGCGCCGCGACCAGCACGCCGTAGACCATGCCGCACGGCACCCATCCCCAGGCCGCGCCGGCGGCCAGCGCCCCCGGGATGCTGGCCGTGCCGAGCAGGCGGGTCGCATGCGGGCCCACGCGGCGCCACAGCGCGGCGCCGGCGCGCTCGAGCGCGCCGAGCCGGCGCAGTCCGCCGCCCGCCAGCCCGGTGAGCGCGATGCCGAGGGCGATCATGACGAGGTTGACCGCGACGAACGCGACCTGCTGGATCGGCAACAGGTGGCGGGCGAGCCAGGCGGCCGATCCGATCCCGCCAGCCAGCGCGCCGGCGAGCGCATAGCTGCCGATGCGGCCGGCGTTGTAGGCCAGTTGCAGCGGCAGGCTCGACTGCACCGCTGCCAGCGCGCCGGCGCCTGACTGTGCACGGATCGGGATGACGCGGTGACGCGAGCCCAGCAGCGCGACGATGCCGCCGCACATGCTCGCGCAGTGCACGCCGCCGAACAGGCCGAGCAGGAACACCGACATCAGCGAGAAACCGGTCATGGGGGCGGATGCATCGATCGTGGCGGGGACACGCGCTAGACTTGCAGCTCCGGAGCGGTCGCGTGCGGACACGCACCGGAATGGCGCACGGTACAGGTGCGAATGCTACTCCGGCGGCTCCGAGCCGTCTTGAACGATGTCAAGAACCCTCTGGACCGGTGACGACGGCGTGCTGCGCACGATCGACCAGACCGCGCTGCCGTTCGAGCGCCGCGAGCTGGCATTGCGCACGGTGGACGACTGCGACCGTGCGATCCGCGAAATGCAGGTGCGCGGCGCCCCGCTGATCGGCGCGGTGGGCGCGTACGGCCTCGCGCTGGCCCTGCGCGTCGACGCGTCGGACGGGGCGCTGCGGCGGGCCGCCGAGCGGCTCGCGGCGGCGCGCCCGACCGCCGTGAACCTGCGCTGGGCGCTCGACCGCGTGCGCGAGCGGGTGGCCGCCGCGGAGCCCGGGCTGCGCGCCGCGCTGGCCTGGGACGAAGCGGGGCGGATCTGCGACGAAGACGTCGCCTGCAACGCCAGCATCGGCGAGCAGGGTGCGCGGCTGCTGCGCGCGCTCGCCGAACAGCGATCGGTGCTGGCGGGCGTGGCGGGCGCCGACGCGCTCGCGCTGAACCTGCTCACGCACTGCAACGCCGGACGCATCGCCACGGTCGACCACGGGACGGCGCTGGCGCCGATCTACCTGCTGCACGCCGAGGGCGTTCCGGTGCACGTGTGGGTCGACGAAACCCGCCCGCGCAACCAGGGCGCTGCGCTCACCGCGTGGGAGCTCGCCGAACGCGGCGTGCCGCACACGGTGATCGTCGACAACGCCGGCGGCCTGCTGATGATGCAGGGCCGCGTGGACGCGGTGATCGTCGGATGCGATCGCGTGGCCGCGAACGGCGACGTCGCGAACAAGGTCGGCACCTACCTGAAGGCGCTGGCGGCGCACGACAACGGCGTGCCTTTCTACGTCGCCTGCCCGGTGTCGACGATCGATCCGGCCACGCCGGACGGTGCGTCGATCCCCATCGAGGAGCGCTCGGCCCGCGAGGTCACGCACGTCGCGGGCGCGCTCGACGACGGCTCGCGCGCGAACCTGCGGGTCGTGCCGGAGGGCAGCGCGGTCGCCAACCCGGCGTTCGACGTCACGCCGGCGCGCCTGGTCACGGCGCTGATCACCGAGCGCGGCATCTGCGAAGCCTCGTCGGCCGGGCTGCGCGCAGTACTGGCGGCGGGGTCGCAATGAAGGACGCGATGAGGGACGCCATCAAGGGCGCGCACGGCAGCGAAGACCTGGCGCGGGGGGCGATCGTCGAGGCGGCGCTGCGCATGAACGCGCTCGGAATCAACAGCGGCCGTGCCGGCAACGTGTCGATGCGCTGGCATCGCGGTGGCGAGGACGGGCTGCTGATCACGCCGAGCGCGCTCGCCTACGAATCGACGACGATCGACGACCTGGTCTGGCTGCCGGTCGCCGTCCCTGCCGGCGAAGACGCCGACGCCGAGCAGCCGCTGCGCTGCGACGGCTCGCGCCAGCCGTCGTCGGAGTGGCGGCTGCATCGCGACCTCTACGCGACTCGGGCCGACGCGGCGGCCATCGTGCACGCGCATCCACCGTTCGCGACCGCGCTGGCCTGCCTGCCGCGCATCCACGCCGGCGGGATTCCGGCCTTCCACTACATGGTTGCAGTCGCCGGTGGCGACGACATCCGTTGCGCGCCGTACGCGCTGTTCGGAACGCAGGCGCTGTCCGAGGCCGCGGGCGCCGCGCTACAGGGGCGCCGCGCCTGCCTGCTCGCGCAGCACGGTCTGGTCGCGCTGGCCCGCACGCTCGAGGACGCGCTCGGACTCGCAGTCGAGGTCGAGACGCTCTCGCGCATGTACTGGCAGGCGTTGCAGGTCGGCGAGCCTGCGCTGCTCGACGCCGCCGCGATGGCGAGCGTGCACGCGCGCTTCGGGCGATATCGGCCCGATCCCGCGTGAACAGGCCCT
>DAORSF010000338.1:0-3411 GCA_035443405.1 Burkholderiaceae bacterium
TCGCCCGACCACGGCGCGACCAGCCGGCCGTCGCCGAGCAGGCCGTCCACCAACGGGCGGCGGCCGATCGCGACGCCCTGGCCCAGCACTGCGGCGCTGATCACCTCGTCGTAACGCGAGAAGCTCAGCCGCCCGGCGGGCTGCAGGTCGCGGAGGCCGACGGCCGCAAGCCACGGCTCCCACTCCGGCAGCACGCCGAGCACCGGATCGACCGCCCGCAACAAGGTGTGCCGCCGCAGGTCGTCCGGGCCGTCGAGCGGCGGGCCCTTCTCGAGCAGCGCCGGGCTGCACACCGGCATCACCGATTCCTCGAACAGCCGTGCGCCTGGCGTCCCGTCGAGCCGCCCGTAGCGGATCGCCACGTCGATGCCCTCGGCGTCGAGTTCGCGCAGGTCCAGGCTGGTGTCGATGCGCACGTCGACGTCCGGATGCGCCTGCGTGAAGCGCGACAGCCTCGGGATCAGCCACAGCGCCGCCAGGCCCGGTGTCGTCGTCACCGTGAGCACCTGGCGCTGGTCGGGCGCGCGCAGCTGTGCCACGGTCACGCGCAGGCGTTCGAACGCTTCGCGGCAGGACTCGTGGAGCGCGCGCCCCTCTTCGGTCAGTGCGAGGCTGCGGTGGCGGCGCCGGAACAGCGGCACGCCGAGGTCGTCCTCGAGCGCGCGGATCTGCCGGCTCACCGCCGATTGCGTGACGAAGCGCTCCTGGGCGGCCCGCGTGAAGCTCAGGTGGCGCGCCGCCGCCTCGAAGGTGATCAGCAGCTCGGGCGGCGGCAGGCGGAGAGGGTCGTTTCGCATGCGCTGGAGGAATACGACATGTTCCGAAAGATCGTTTGAACGGCGCACTGACCAGAGAGATGATCGATCGCATCGAAGCCGCCGTCAATCGTCGACCCATTCCCGGGGTGCATGCTCGGCCGGCTGTCAGGAGAATGTGATGATCGTCGAAATCGACTCTCCGCGGATCCCGCTCGCGGCGCGCGGGCTGGCCCGGCTTGCCGATGCGCATGCGACCCGGATCGTCTGCGAGACCGGTACGGTCTGGATCACCATCGACAACGACCCGCGCGACATCGTGCTGTCGTCGGGCCAGTCCTTCGTGGTCGACCGGCGCGCGGGCGTGGTGATCTATGCGCTCGAGGACACCAGCCTGTGCATCGTCGAGCCCGGCGCCCGCGCCGCGGCCCGCGCGCCGGCACCGCGCGCGCTGCACGCTGTCGGGGCCGCGTGATGGACGCGCCCGCGGCGACCGGCGCGCCGCCACGCTACTCGATCGCGCGTTACCCGACCGCGATGATCGACCGTCTCCCGCTGGCCGACGGTCGCGTCGTGACGGTCCGGCCGGTGTTGCCGCAGGACGCGGAACTGACCCAGCGCTTCGTCGCGGCGCTTTCGCCCGAGACCCGCTACCGGCGCTTCCAGATGGGCGTAGGGGCCCTGCCCCCGGCCCTGCTGCGGCACTTCACCGAAATCGACTACGCCGGCCACCTGGCGCTGCTGGCGGCCGTCGTCGACGAGGACGGTGACGAGCGCCAGGTCGCCGACGTGCGCTACGTGGTCGACGCCAAGTCGGCGGGGTCCGTCGCCCGCGACGCCGACTTCGCGCTGGTCGTCGCCGACGGCTGGCAGGGCGTGGGGCTGGGCGCCGAACTCATCCGGCGCACGATGCGCGCGGCGCGCGCACGCGGGCTGGCGCGGTTGCACGGCGAAGTGCTGGCGAGCAACGCGTCGATGCTGGGCCTGCTGGACCGTTTCGGCGCCCGGCTGCGCTCGCGGGCCGACGACGCGCGCCTCGTCGACGCGTGGATCGAATTGCGCGGCGGCTGAGGCTTCGCGCCGAGCGTCGTGCTCGCGACGGAGTCGGCTACTGCGACACGCGCGTCGTGCCCTTCACCGGGTCGGTGAGGATGCGCACCCGCTGACCCGGCGCGAAGTTCTCGCCGCCGGCTTCCTGGACCACTGCGAAGGTTCGGCCCGCGTCGGTGCGAACGGTGATCTCGAGCGCCGCACGGTCGCTGAGCGACTGCTCGGCATGGCTGCCGACGACGCCGCCGGCGACCGCGCCGAGCACCGTGCCGATCACCGCCCCCCGGCCCTTGCCGATGTTCGATCCGGCGACGCCGCCGACCACTGCGCCGGCGCCGGTGCCGACGCCGGTCGGCTGGTCGCGCTCGAGGCGGACCTCGCGGATCGCCTGAACGACGCCGGTCTGCACCTGCATCGGCCGGCGGGCCTCGCTGGCGGTATAGGTGTGACCCGACTTGGACGGGGCGGCACACCCGGCGACCAGCACGCCGGCGGCAAGCGCCAGCACCGTCAGAAACCTGCTGCGAATCATGGTCGATACTCCTGCGCTCGACGCTGCGAGACGGCCATTATGGCAGTCGCACCGCTTCCGGCACGCCCGCGGAGGCGACGGGCGTGCCCACGGCGGCGACGGGCGTGCCGCCAGCGGAGACGGGGGTGCGGTCAGCGGCGACGCGCGCGCCCTGCGGGGGCGCGCCGGCGACCAGCAGCGCCGCGACCAGCCCGATCGGGGCGATGACCTTCGCGACGGCGAAGGCGAGTTGTGCGCGAAGCGCGCGATTGCGCAGCAACGAAAACGTCCTGGACGACATGGAAACCTCCTGGTGCATCGGGATCGGGGAGACGTGCGCGCGCGGCATCCGGGCGGGCCGGACCGGGGCGGACGAATCGGCGAAGGGAGAAGCGGGCGGCGCTAAGGTCCGACGTCGATCGGACGGAGGCACGCAAGGAGGATCGGAGCGATCGGGTGCCTTGCGTTGCCTCCGCGCAGCAGGGCGCGGATTGACATGGGGACACCTGTGTTGAGTGGAAATCACCGCTTGTGCGATGATGTTGCAATCATACCACAACGCGACGTGTTCCGGGAGCCTGGTGTGTGGGCAGCGCCAACGTCGGTGAGCATCCTCGTGCTCGATGCGGGCGGTACGCCGCGCCGCTGGATCGGGCTCGAGGAGGCCGTCGGCTACTACTACAAGCGGCAGGTCGCGTGGGACCTCGGGGACCACGCGTTCACGCTGCACGGCGGCATCTGCCGCGCGACCGGCGAACGCTCGTCGCTCACGCTGCGCTCGATCGTGGCGGTGCGCGGCGACTCGTCGCGGCGCGCGCGCTTCGAGCACACGCCAGCGCTCACGCGCGAGATGCTGTTCGCGCGCGATCGCTTCGTCTGCGCGTACTGCGGCGCCCGGCACCGCCCGTCCGAACTGACTGCCGAGCACGTGCAGCCGCAGAGCCGCGGCGGCCGCGACACCTGGACCAACCTGGTGAGCGCCTGCAAGCCGTGCAACCTTCGCAAGGGCGACCGCACGCCAGAGCAGGCGCGGATGCCGCTGCTCTACGTGCCCTACGTGCCGAGCCTGCACGAGGCCTTCATCCTGCGCAATCG
>DAORSF010000339.1:0-3402 GCA_035443405.1 Burkholderiaceae bacterium
ACTTCGTTCAGGTAGTACTCGCGAAGGTTCGTCAGTTCGAGCACGGACTCGAACGGGAAGCCCTCGCGATTGCCGCGCCGATCGATCAGCAGATCGTCCATCAGCGCCAGGAATCGCCTGGGCACTTCCCACTCCGCCGCGATGCGGTTCAACACGTGCGGGAAGTGCTGCCGGGTGATCGAAAGCCGGAAGGCGTACGGCAGCGACGCGAACAGGCGTTGTGCCCGCACGTCGATCGGCTCGGCATGCGCGTGGTGCCCGATCACCACCGGGACCGGGAGCGGCGGGCGATCGTCCGCTGTCGCCAGCCGGGGGGACGGAGAGGCGTTGTCACCGCTCTGTAGAATCATGCGTGGCTCCCGGTTCATGGGTGCAATCTAGCGTCGGCGCGATCGGCGCCACAGGAAAAACGTCATGTCCCGCCGTTTCTGCATCGCCCCGGGAGGCCGGCTCACCGGAACCGTCCGGGTACCGGGCGACAAGTCGATCTCGCATCGCTCGGTCATGCTGGGCGCGCTCGCCGATGGCGTGACCGAAGTCACCGGTTTCCTGGAAGGCGCCGATGCGATCTCGACGATGAACGTGTTCCGCGCACTCGGTGTGCGGATCGACGGTCCGCGCGCCGGGCGCGTCACGGTGCACGGCGTCGGTCTGCGGGGATTGCGCGGCACGCCGCAGCCGCTCGACTGCGGCAATGCCGGCACCGCGATGCGCCTGCTGATGGGGCTGCTGGCCGGGCAGGCCTTCGAGTCGACGCTGGTCGGCGACGAGAGCCTGTCGAAGCGTCCGATGCGCCGCGTCGCCGAACCGCTCGCGCAGATGGGGGCGCGCATCGAGACGCGCGACGGCTGCCCGCCAGTGCGCATCCTGCCCGTCGACACCCTGCACGGCATCCGCTATCGGCTGCCGGTGGCGAGCGCTCAGGTCAAGTCGGCGCTCCTGCTGGCCGGGCTGTACGCGCGCGGCGAGACCACCGTCGTCGAACCTGCGCCGACCCGCGACCACACCGAGCGCATGCTCGGCGGATTCGGCGTCGAACTCGAGCGAGTCGGCGCGGCGGTGAGCTTGCGCGGCGGCCAGACCTTGCGTGCCACCGCGATCGACGTGCCCGCGGACATCTCGTCGGCGGCATTCTTCCTCGTCGGCGCGTCGATCGCGGCGGGCTCGGACCTGCTGCTCGAGCACGTCGGCATGAACCCGACCCGCACGGGCGTCGTCGAGATCCTGCGGCTCATGGGTGCCGACATCGAGGTGCGCAACGAACGCAACGTCGGCGGCGAGCCGGTGGCCGACATGCGCGTGCGCGCGGCGGCGCTGCGCGGCGTCGCCGTGCCCGCCGAACTGGTGCCGCTGGCGATCGACGAGTTCCCGGCGCTCTTCGTCGCTGCCGCCTGCGCTCGCGGGACGACGACCGTGACCGGCGCTGCCGAACTGCGCGTCAAGGAGTCCGACCGGATCGCAGTGATGGCCGACGGGCTGCGCACGCTCGGGGTCGACGCGACGCCGACCTCCGACGGCATGGTCATCGAGGGTCGTGGCGGCGCGCCCGAGGTGTTCTCGTCGGGTGCGGTCGAGGCGCACGGCGACCACCGGATCGCGATGTCGTTCGCCATCGCCGGCCTGCGGGCGGGCGGCGAAATCGTCGTCCGCGACACGGCCAACGTCGCGACCTCCTTCCCGGGGTTCGGGACGCTGGCGAAGGCCGCCGGCCTGTCGATCGAGGAGCGCGTGCAAGCGTGAACGGCTCCGCGATGGAAGTCCCGCTCATCGCGATCGACGGTCCGACCGCTTCCGGCAAGGGAACGGTCGCGCAGCGTGTCGCGCAGGCGCTCGGGTGGGGCTACCTCGATTCCGGCGCACTCTACCGGCTGTGCGCGCTGGCGGCGCTTCGCAGCGGCGTCGATCTCGACGACGAGCCGGCGCTGGCCGCGCTCGCGGCGGCGCTGCCGGTGCGTTTCGTCGGCGATCGGATCCAGCTCGACGGGCACGACGTGAGCTCGGCGATCCGCGACGAGTCGGTCGGCAACGTGGCGTCCCGGATCGCCGTGTACCCGGCGCTGCGCGCCGCGCTGCTCGGCCTGCAGCGCGGCTTCAGGCGGCCGCCGGGGCTGGTCGCGGACGGCCGCGACATGGGTACGATCGTGTTTCCCGACGCGACGCTGAAGGTCTTCCTCACCGCGAGCGCCGGGTCGCGCGCGGGTCGCCGGTATAAGCAGTTGATCGAAAAGGGTTTTTCTGCTAATCTCGCCGACCTTTTACGGGATCTGCAGCAGCGCGACGAACGTGACCGCAATCGTGAGGTCGCGCCGCTCAGGCCCGCGGAAGGCGCAGTGGTGATCGACTCCACGCATCTCGACATCGACCAGACGGTCGCCGAGGTGCTCAGGGCGTATCGCGACTGCGTGCGTCGCTGACCGGTCGCCGACGGTCCGCCGGCGACGCGGCCCGGCCCGCCACGGATGGCGGGGGCGTTGCCCCCGCGGCGGAGAGGTACCCGCCGCGTGCGGCGGGATGGTCGTCAACTCCGCTGGGTTGCCGCCCGGCGCGCGTACCGGACCGAGGTCCGGCCGGGCGCAGGAATCGGCCGTTCGGCGTGTTTTGAAAACACTGGAACCACATTGACTACTGCAACCGCAACCGCAACCCCGACCGAGAGTTTTGCCCAGTTGTTCGAGGAATCCCTGTCGCGCCAGGAGATGCGCCAGGGCGAGGTCATCACCGCCGAGGTGGTGCGCATCGACCACAACTTCGTGGTCGTCAACGCCGGACTGAAGTCCGAGAGCTTCATCCCGATCGAGGAATTCCACGACGATCGCGGCGAACTCGACGTGAAGGCGGGCGATTTCGTCTCGGTCGCCATCGAGGCGCTCGAAGACGGCTACGGCGAGACCCGGCTGTCGCGCGACCGCGCCAAGCGGCTTTCCGCGTGGATCAGCCTGGAGAAGGCGCTCGAGTCCGGCGATCACGTCGACGGCACGATCACCGGCAAGGTGAAGGGCGGCCTGACGGTCATGACCAACGGCATCCGCGCGTTCCTGCCGGGGTCGCTGATCGACACGCGCCCGGTCAAGGACACCACGCCGTACGAGGGCAAGACCCTCGAGTTCAAGGTCATCAAGCTCGACCGCAAGCGCAACAACGTGGTGCTGTCGCGCCGCGCGGTGGTCGAGCTCACGCAGGGCGAGGAGCGCGCCAAGCTGCTCGAGACGCTGCACGAGGGCGCGATCGTCCACGGCGTGGTCAAGAACATCACCGATTACGGCGCGTTCATCGACCTCGGCGGCATCGACGGCCTGCTGCACATCACCGACATGGCATGGCGCCGCGTGCGCCACCCTTCCGAGGTGCTGCAGGTCGGCCAGGAAGTCACCGCCAAGGTGCTCAAGTTCGACCAGGAGAAGA
>DAORSF010000340.1:0-3395 GCA_035443405.1 Burkholderiaceae bacterium
CGAGCGACATCGCGCCGGTGGCGAAGCGCTTGACGATCTCGGCGGCCGGCTCGACTTCGTCGATCGGCACCGGCGTGCAGGCGTCGAAACGGAACTCGAACAATCCGCGCAGCGTCATGTGGCGCCGGGTCTGGTCGTTGATCAGCCTGGCGTAGTCCTTGTAGGTCGCGTAGCTGTTCGAGCGCGTCGAATGCTGCAGCTTCGAGATCGATTCCGGCGTCCACATGTGGTCTTCGCCGCGCGTGCGGTACGCGTACTCGCCGCCCGGGTCGAGCATGCCGGCCAGCGTCGGGTCGTTGCCGAACGCGGCGCGGTGCAGCCTGATTGCCTCTTCGGCAACCTCGAAGATGCCGATGCCGCCCACGTTGCTCGGCGTGCCGGTGAAGTACTTGTCGACCAGCGGACGCGACAGCCCGATCGCCTCGAAGATCTGCGCGCCGCAGTAGCTCATGTAGGTCGAGATGCCCATCTTGGACATCACCTTCATCAGCCCCTTGCCGATCGCCTTGATGTAGTTCCTGACCGCCTTGTCGGGGCCGACGTCGCCCGGCATGCTGCGATGCAGGTCGGCCAGCGTCTCCATTGCGAGATACGGGTGGATCGCCTCGGCGCCGTACCCGGCGAGCAGCGCGAAGTGGTGGACCTCGCGCGCCGAGCCGGTCTCGACCACCAGCCCGGTGCTCGTGCGCAGCCCGCGGTTGACCAGGTGAAGGTGAACCGCGCTGGTCGCCAGCAACGCCGGGATCGCGACCCGATCGCGCGACATCTGCCGGTCCGACACGACCAGGATGTTGTAGCCCGAGTGCACCGCGTCCTCGGCCTCGGCCACCAGCGAGGCCAGCCGTGCCTCGATGCCGTCCTTGCCCCACGCGACCGGATAGCAGATGTCGAGCTCGTACGACTTGAACTTGTTGCCGGTGAGCTGCTCGATGCTGCGGATCTCGGCCATGTCGTCGAAGTCGAGCAGAGGCTGCGCGACCTCCAGCCGCATCGGCGGGTTGATGTTGTTCAGGTCGAGCAAGTTCGGGCGCGGACCGATGAACGACACCAGCGACATGACCAGCTGCTCGCGGATCGGGTCGATCGGCGGGTTCGTCACCTGCGCGAACAGCTGCTTGAAGTAGTTGTAGAGCGGCTTGTTCTTGTTCGACAGGACCGCCAGCGGCGAGTCGTTGCCCATCGAGCCGACCGCTTCCTCGCCGGCGGCCGCCATCGGCGCCATCAGGAACTTGATGTCTTCCTGCGAGTAGCCGAACGCCTGTTGACGGTCGAGCAGCGACACCGACGGCGCCGGCGTCCGCTGCGACACCTCGTCGGTGATCCGCTCGGTGCGCCGCGCCTCCTGCTCGGACGGGCCCTGTGCCTCGCGCGCCGCGGCTTCTGGGTCGCGCGGCACCTCGATCTCGTCGAGCTTGATCCGTATCGCCTCGATCCACTCGCGGTACGGCTTGCTGTTGGCGAGCTGGTTCTTCAGCTCGGTGTCGTCGACGATGCGGCCCTGGTCGAGGTCGATCAGGAACATCTTGCCGGGCTGCAGCCGCCACTTCTTGACGATGCTGCTCTCCGGGACCGGCAGCACGCCGGCCTCCGAGGCCATGATCACCATGTCGTCGTCGGTCACGCAGTAGCGCGCCGGGCGCAGCCCGTTGCGGTCCAGCGTCGCGCCGATCTGCCGCCCGTCGGTGAACGCGATCGCCGCGGGACCGTCCCAGGGCTCCATCATCGCCGCGTGGAACTCGTAGAAGGCGCGCCGGTTCGGGTCCATCAGCGTGTGCTGTTCCCAGGCCTCCGGGATCATCATCATCACGGCGTGGGCGAGCGGGTACCCGGCCATCACGAGCAGTTCGAGGCAGTTGTCGAAGGTGGCCGTGTCGGACTGCCCCGCGTAGACGATCGGGTAGAGCTTCGCGAGGTCCTCGCCCAGCACCGGCGAGCGCATCACGCCTTCGCGCGCACGCAGCCAGTTGTAGTTGCCCTTGACGGTGTTGATCTCGCCGTTGTGGGCGATCAGCCGGTACGGGTGGGCCAGCGGCCACTCCGGAAAGGTGTTCGTCGAGAAACGCTGGTGCACCAGCGCAAGCGCCGTGATCACGCGCGGATCCTGCAGGTCGCGGTAGTACTGGCCGACCTGCCCGCACAGCAGAAGCCCCTTGTAGACGATCGTGCGCGCCGACATCGACGGCACGAAATACTCCTTGCCGTGCTTGAGCCCGAGTTGCTGGATCGCGTGGCTGGCGGTCTTGCGGATGACGTACAGCTTGCGTTCGAGCGCGTCGGTGACCATCACGTCGGGGCCGCGCCCGATGAAGATCTGGCGAATCACCGGCTCCTTGGCCTTGACCGTCGGCGACATCGCCATCTCGCGATCGACCGGCACGTCGCGCCAGCCCAGCAGGACCTGCCGCTCGGCGCGCACGGCGCGCTCCAGCTCCTGCTCGCAGGCCAGTCGCGACGCGTGCTCCTTGGGCAGGAACACCATGCCGACGCCGTACTCGCCCGCAGGCGGCAGCGCGACGCCCTGGCGGGCCATCTCCTCGCGGAAGAACTGGTCGGGCATCTGGATCAGGATGCCCGCGCCGTCGCCCATCAGCGGATCGGCACCCACCGCGCCGCGATGGTCGAGGTTGCACAGGATCTGCAGACCCTGCTCGATCATCCGGTGGCTCTTCTTGCCCTTGATGTGCGCGATGAAACCGACGCCGCAGGCATCGTGCTCGTGCGCCGGGTCGTAGAGTCCGGTCGCCGAAGGCGGGACCGACGCTTGCGGCGGAAAGCGGTGCGGAACGTCCATGATGCCAACTCCAGAATCCGGCACGCACGGCACCGCACCGCGCTGCTCGCGCGGCGCGCCGTACGCGGCGGCGACGAACCCCGCGGCACGAAGCCGGCGGGCGATGCGAAGCCGCCGAAAACCAAGGTTAAGTCAGTACTCGCTAGCGTGGCGGACCGCACGGAACGGCGTTCTACCGCATTGCAGCGCGATTTCCGCGAACGAACCTGTCAGTATACCCCCCAAGCGCCCGAAATTGAAGGAACTCAGGAGTCGGCGGCGGCGGGCAGGATGCCGGCATCGAAGCACACGAGATCGGGTGCCGCCTCGCCCGTCAGCCGCGCGTGTTCGCGCAGCGCAAATCGGTCGGTCATCCCGGCGATGTAGTCGGCGACCGCGCGAAGGCCCAGCATGTCGACGCGCTCGCGGTGCTCGTCGGGAAGCAGCGACGGATCGGTCGCGTAGGCGTCGAACAGCTGCCGCACCACGCGGCGCGCACGGTTCATCACGTCGTCGACGCGCGGGTGGCGGTACAGCCCGGCGTGCAGGAAACGCTTGAGCTGAACGGAACGCTCGCGCATCGGGCCGGAAAAGCCCACCAGCGGCGCGGCGCGGCGCACGTCGT
>DAORSF010000341.1:0-3395 GCA_035443405.1 Burkholderiaceae bacterium
CCGTTTCGCGCAGTGCGCGCAGCGATTTCGCCACCAGCACGTCGACGATCGCCGCTTCGAGCTCGGCGGCGAGATCGGCGCGAGCCTGCTCGTCGGGGATCCCGCGGCGCACGGCGGTGAGCACCGCGGTCTTCAGGCCGCTGAAGCTGAAGTCGAGGTCGGCCGAGTGAAGCATCGGTCGCGGCAGCCGGTAGCGGCCGGGGTGGCCGTCCGCGGCGAGCCGGGAAATCGCCGGGCCGCCAGGATAGCCGAGGCCGAGCAGCTGCGCGCTCTTGTCGAAAGCCTCGCCGGCGGCGTCGTCGAGCGTGTCGCCGAGAAACGCGTAGCGTCCGATGCCGGTGACCTCCATCAGCTGCGTGTGGCCGCCCGAAACCAGCAGCGCGACGAACGGAAACGCGGGCGGGTCCGACGAAAGCAGCGGCGACAACAGGTGCCCTTCGAGGTGGTGGACGCCGATCGCGGGGACGCCGAGCGCGAACGCCATCGACGCGCCGACGCCGGCGCCGACGAGCAGCGCTCCCGCGAGGCCGGGTCCCTCGGTGTACGCGATCGCGTCGATCCCGGACACCGCAACGCCCGCTCGTGCGAGCACCTGTTCGGTCAGCGGCAGCACGCGCCGGATGTGGTCGCGCGACGCGAGTTCGGGAACCACGCCGCCGTAGCGCTCGTGCATCGCGGTCTGAGAGTGCAGCGCCTGGCCGAGCAGTCCATGCTCGGTGCAGTACAGCGCGATGCCGGTCTCGTCGCAGGATGTCTCGATGCCGAGGACTCTCATCGGTCAAGTATCGCACGCGGCCTGCGGCGACCCGCGCTGCGGGTGCCGGGGCCGGGCGTCACGCCTCGCGCGCAGCCACGCCGCCGCGCGGGCCCGCACGCCGCGGCGGGCGGACGACTGCGGCCCCGCTTCGCGGGGCTTCCCTCGCCTGTCTCGCAAATCGGCACCCGCGTCGTACGCGCTTCGCGCGGACGAGCGGGTCCCGCCGATCTGCTTTCGACAGCGCTCGGCTTGTCGATCGCCCGCCGCGGCGTGCGGGCCCGCGCGGCGGCGTGGCTGCGCGCGAGGCGTGACGCCCGGCCCCGGCACCCGCACCCCGTGCCGCCGCAGACCGCGTGCGACACCGCTCGGCGCGTGTTCAGACCACCGGCAAAGCCAGGTCGGCGCGTCCGGCGGGCAGGTCGGCCGTGCCGACGCGGTTGCGGCCGCCGCGCTTGGCCTCGTAGAGCAGGCGATCGGCTTCGGCGAGCAGCTGATCGAGCGATTGTTGCGGTTTCGCAATCGCCACGCCGATGCTCACCGTGACCGAAACCCTGGCGTCGCCCACCTGGCACGGCCGGTTCGCGATTCGATGGCGCAGGCGCTCGGCGGCGACGAAGCCGTCGGACGCGCGGTCCAGCGGAACGAGAAGGCCGAACTCCTCGCCGCCATAGCGCGCCACCAGCGATTCCTCGCGGACGCCGTCGCGCAGCTGGCGCGCGCAGTGCCGCAGCACCGCGTCGCCGACCGCGTGGCCCCAGCGATCGTTGATCCGCTTGAAGTGGTCGATGTCGACCATCATCGCGGCCAGCGGCCGGTCGTCGACGTGCGCCGCGGCGACCAGCGGCTTGCCGCGCTCGAACAGCGCGCGCCGCGAAACCAGGCGCGTCAGCGGATCGGTGGTCGCGAGCGCCCGCAACTCGTCGGCCATCCTCGCGTGCACCGTCATCAGGATCAGCGCGGTGACGAGCGCGGGCAGCAGCACCACCAGCGACGCGGCCACGACCTCGACGGCATCGGCCGAGTCGATCCTCGCCTCCGGCAGGCCGAGCGCGTCGACCGCCAGGCCGCTTCGCAGCAACCAGACGAGCGCGTTCACGAATCCCGCCGCCACGAGCAGCCTGCGCAAGGGCTCGGCCGACGGGTCGCGTGCGCGTGCGATGCGCACCGCGGTCAGCGACGAGACGGTCGCGACCAGCACCGACGCGTAGGCGATGCGTGCCGCCGCGTCGCTGCGCAGGGTGTCGAAGCCGAGGCATCCCGCGACCAGCACGACCAGCAAGGCGATCAGCAGCGCCGGACGCGGCGCGGCGCCGAACAGCCTGCGCACGGCCTCGCAGGCGAGCATCACCGAGCCGGCGATCATCGTGTCGGCGATCGCCGGGACGATCGAGCCTGCGGCATCGGGCGCGAGCCCGGCGGCGGCCAGACCGGCGCCGCCCAGCGCCAGCGCCAGCGCGTGCAGACCGAGAGCGGTCGTCGACGGATGATGCAACGATCGCAGGAAGACCAGCGCGCCGGCCGTCGCCAGCGCGATCACGCCGCCGATCAGCCAGAGCGTGTGCATGTCGATGATCAGGAAGCGAACCATCCGATCTGACCTGCAACCGCGGCCCCGAGAGGAGCGGCGCGTCGCGAGGAGTGCCGCGTGCGCGCCCTGACGGGTGCAGTCTGGCACTCGGGGAGCGTGACAACAAGCGCCGCCCATGGGTGCCCGATCGACCGTTCGTCTGCCGCGGCCGCGTGCTTCGCCGCGCGCGGTGCGCGCCTATAATCGGCCGCCTCGATGAGCCCGCCCTACGACGTGATCGTGATCGGTGCCGGCGCAGCCGGGCTGTTCTGCGCATCGGTCGCCGGGCAGCGCGGCCTGCGCGTGGCAGTGCTCGACCACTGGCCGCGCCTCGCGGAGAAGATCCGGATCTCGGGCGGTGGCCGCTGCAACTTCACCAATTTGGCAGCCGATCGGCCCGAGCGCTTCACCGGCGCCGACCCGCGCTTCGCGCGCACCGTGCTTCGCGCCTATCCGCCGCGCCGCTTCGTCGACCTCGTGCGCAGGCACGGCATCGCCTTCCACGAGAAGCACAAGGGCCAGCTGTTCTGCGACGACAGTGCCGAGCGCATCATTGCGATGCTGCGCGACGAGTGCGAGCGCGGCCACGTGGCGTGGTACCGCCCGTGCAAGGTCGGCTCGGTGGTGCGTCGCGAGGCCGGCGCCGCGGGCGTCGACGCGCAGCCACGCTTCGAGTTGCACACCGATGCCGGCGTGCTGGATGCGCGCTCGCTGGTGGTGGCCACCGGCGGGCTGTCGATCCCGAAGATCGGCGCAAGCGACCTCGGCTACCGGATCGCGAGGCAGTTCGGCTTGCGCATCGTCGATCCGCGACCGGCGCTGGTCCCGCTGACCTTCGACGCGGCCGGCTGGGCACCGTTCGCGGAACTCGCCGGGGTGTCGCTGCCGGTGACGATCCGCGCGCCGCAGGCCGGGGACGCGCCCGCGTTCGACGAGGATCTGCTGTTCACGCATCGCGGACTGTCCGGACCGGCGGTGCTGCAGGTCTCCACGTTCTGGCGACCCGACGCGCAGGTCGCGATCGACCTCGCGCCCGGCGGCGATCTCGCGTCCGAGTTGATCGCGGCCCGC
>DAORSF010000342.1:0-3393 GCA_035443405.1 Burkholderiaceae bacterium
GCGGCGCGCGCGAACAGCAGCTTCAGGTGGTCGTTCAACTCGGTCATCGTGCCGACCGTCGAGCGCGACGTCCGGACCGGGTTGGTCTGGTCGATCGCGATCGCCGGCGGCACGCCGTCGATCCGATCCACCTGCGGCTTGTCCATCCGGTCGAGGAACTGCCGCGCGTACGCCGAGAAGGTTTCGACGTAGCGGCGCTGGCCCTCCGCGTACAACGTGTCGAAGACCAGCGACGACTTGCCCGACCCCGACACGCCGGTCACGACCACCAGTTCCCCGGTGGGAATGTCGAGGTCGACGTTCTTCAGGTTGTTCTGGCGCGCGCCGCGGATGCGGATCGCCTGCCGGAGGACCGATTGCAGCGGCCTGCCCGGCGCCTCGTTCGAGGCGGGCACATCGTGAGGGGGCATCGGGTCGTCGGGTGGGGCCGGAAGCGGCACGGCGAGTCTATCAGCAACGCAGCCGGATGCCGGACAATGGCGCCTGGTTCCACGAGCGCTATCCAATGTCCGCAACCGGGTCTTCCACTCCGCATCGTTCCAGGACCGTCGCCGGCGCGCTCGCGCTGTTCGCCGGCTTTGCCGGCGCGCACCGGCTCTATCTCGGAGCGCGCTGGTGGTGGGCGTACCCGGCGCTTTCGCTGCCCGCGATGGGCATGGCCCTGCGTGCCGATCCGTGGTTCCGTCATCCGGGCTTCTTCTTCGCGACCGTCGTCGTGCTGGTCGCGATGCTCGAAGCGATCGTGTTCTGCCTGACGCCGGATGCCAAATGGGACGCGCGGTGGAATCCTCGCTCGGCGCGGCGCCCTTCGAGCGGCTGGCCGGCGGTGCTGGTGGCGATCGCTGCGCTGATGCTCGGCGTGACGCTGATGATGTCGGTGCTCGCGATCGCGCTCGAGACCTGGTTTGCCACGCCATCCGGACGCTGACGAACGACCATGCCGACGAGACTCCTTTTCCGCGACGATGCGTACCTGAAGGCGTGTCCTGCGACGATCACGGCGACCGACGACCGCGGCTTCGAGGCCGATCGCACCGTCTTCTATCCGGCGGGTGGCGGACAGCCCGGCGACACGGGCACCGTGGTGCGCGCCGACGGCTCGGTGCTGCACGTCGTGGACACGCGCAAGGGCGAGGAGCCCGACCGCGTCGTGCACGTCGTCGAGGACGGCGCGCCGCTTCCCGAGCCGGGCGAAACGGTCGAGCTGCGACTCGACTGGGAGCGGCGCCACGCGCACATGCGCATCCACACCTGCCTGCACGTGCTGTCGTGCGTCGTCGTGGCGCCAGTGACCGGCGGCAACATTGCGGCCGATCGCGGACGGCTCGACTTCGACATCGACATGAGCCTGCTCGACGCCGCCCGCATCGAAGGCGAGCTCAACGCGTTGATCGCGCGCGCGATCGACACCGAGACCGTCTGGATCAGCGACGAAGAGCTCGACGCGCGGCCCGAACTCGTCAAGACGATGAGCGTCAAGCCGCCCCGCGGCGCCGGGCGCGTGCGCCTGCTGCGGATCGAGGGCATCGACCTGCAGCCCTGCGGCGGCACTCACGTGCGCAACATCGGCGAGATCGGGCCGGTCAGGGTGCTGCGAATCCGCAACGAGGGACGGCGCAACCGGCGCGTCGAGATCGGCTTCGCGTGACTTGATACGATGCCGGGACGGATTGCCGGCCGGGCGTGGAGACTGCCGATGAGTACCGATCGATCGACGCAGGACCCCGAGGCCGAGGCGACGCTGGAGCTGTGGCTGGCGCGCGAGCGCGAGGTGCGGCTGCTGCTTGCGCCGCCGGGCAAGATTCCTGCGGCCGAGGTGGCGCGCACTTCGGGCCTGGACTTCCTCGAGCGGATCGTCCGCGGCGAGTTGCCGTCGCCGCCGATCATGCAGACACTCGATTTCGTGCCGGTCGAGGCCGAGCGCGGACGCATGGTGTACCAGGGAACGCCGAAGTCCGACTATTACAACCCGATCGGATCGGTGCACGGCGGATACATCGCGACGCTCCTCGACTCTGCGCTCGGCTGCGCGGTACAGACGATGCTCGAGCGCGGGTTCGGATACACGACGCTCGAACTGAAGGTCAACTACGTCCGCCCGCTCACCGACCGGACCGGCCCGGTGCGCGCCGAGGCGAACGTGGTCAACGTGTCGCGGCAGATCGGGGTCGCGCAGGGCCGCCTGGTCGACGCGGCCGGGCGCATGTACGCGTGGGCCTCGACCACCTGCCTGATCTTTCCGATGCCGACGACCACACCTTGAGGCGGGTGCGATCGGCTAAGATCCGTGCGTGCGAGGACCGGCACGAGCCGCCAACTGCCCGACGCGAACACCATGACGACGAACCGAACGATCATCTCCACGCCGAAGGCGCCCGCCGCGATCGGCCCTTATTCGCAGGCGGTGCGCGCCGGGCAGACCGTCTACCTGTCCGGGCAGATCGCGCTCGATCCTTCGACCGGCGAGCTGGTCGACGGCGGAATCGAGGCGCAGGCCGAGCAGGCCTTCGGCAACATGAAGGCGGTGATCGCCGCTGCAGGGGGTTCGCTGTCGCAATGCGTCAAGCTGACGCTGTTCCTGACCGACCTCGCGCATTTCCCGGTGGTCAACGGGATCATGCAGCGCCATTTCGCGCAGCCTTACCCGGCGCGCTCCACGGTCGGGGTCGCGAGCCTGCCGCGCGGGGCGCTGTTCGAGGTCGAGGCGATCGTCGTCCTGGACTGACTCGCGCTGCGGCGCGCGGGGCGTAGCGTGGCGCGCAAGGCTGACGAGACCGGGACGGCCGCGATGCCGACGGGCGACTCGGCGCTGTTCGCGCGGCTCGGCATCCGGCGCGAGCAGGACCTCGTCCTGCACCTGCCGATCCGGTACGAAGACGAAACGCGGATCACGCCCATTGCGGACGTGCATCCCGGCGAGCCCGTCCAGATCGAAGGCGTCGTCGTGCGGCACGAGATCGTGGCACGGCCGCGCCGCACGCTGGTGGTCGACGTGCGCGACGATACCGGCGCGCTGGCTTTTCGCTTCTTCCACTTCTACGGCTCGCAGCTCAGGCACTTCGTGACCGGCAGCCGGGTGCGCGCCCTCGGCGAAGCACGCGGGGGCTTGTTCGGCCTCGAGATGGTTCACCCGCGGTATCGCGTCGTCGGTGACGGCGACCCCTTGCCCGAGGCGCTGACGCCGGTCTACCCGACCGTGTCGGGGCTCGGCCAGGCGCGTCTGCGGACGGCGATCCTGCGCGCGTTGCGCGCGCTCGACTGGCGCGAGACCGTGCCGGCCGACGCGCTGGCGCGGCTGGGCCTGCCGTCCGCGGCCGATGCGCTGCGAGAGATCCACTGGCCGTCGCCCGACACCCCGGCCAGTGCGCTGCACGAGCGCGCGACGCCGGCGTG
>DAORSF010000343.1:0-3386 GCA_035443405.1 Burkholderiaceae bacterium
CGCGCCCGACCAGCAGGTTGAACTTCTGGTCGGTTCCGCCCAGCTCGATGTCGGACTTCAGCGCGACCGAGTCGTAGCCCTGCATCAACGGATACAGCAGTTCGTGCACCGAGATCGGCACGCCGGCGCGGAACCGCTTCGTGAAGTCGTCGCGCTCCATCATCCTCGCGACCGTATAACGCGCCGCCAGCTGGATCATGCCGCGCGCACCCAGCGGATCCGACCACTCGGAGTTGTAGCGGATCTCGGTGCGCTCGCGGTCGAGAACCAGGCTGGCCTGGTCGAAGTACGTCCCCGCATTCTGCTCGATCTGCTCGCGCGTGAGCGGCGGGCGGGTGGTGTTGCGACCCGACGGGTCGCCGATCATCGCGGTGAAGTCGCCGATCAGGAAGATGACCGTGTGGCCCAGGTCCTGCAGCTGGCGCATCTTGTTCAGCACCACGGTGTGGCCGAGGTGCAGGTCGGGAGCGGTCGGGTCCAGGCCGAGCTTGATCCGCAGCGGGGTGCCGGTCGCTTCGCTGCGGGCCAGCTTGGCGAGCCAGTCGGACTCGACCAGCAACTCGTCGCAGCCGCGCAGGCTGATCGCCAGCGCGTCGCGGGTGCGTTCGGTCACAGGCCAGGCTGCACCGGGCCGTGATCCCGGTGCGGCCGGCGCGGACGCCTCGGGCGCTGCCGCACTCGCCCCGGAAGGGGCGCCCAGGGCGGGCCCCGTCGGATTCTTCGCGCCGTCCATCGTCATTTCGTGACAAGCTTCGTGGTCTGATCCGGTAGAATCTGTCGCTGTTCCCGGACCGGCCGGGTGGCGTCCTCTGGCGTCGCTGATTTCGTCGGGCCAAGGGGCCAGATTCTAGCCGAGGGCGCCCGGGGCCCCGGCACTGAAGCGGAACCTCAGACCAGACGAACCAGCCAGAGCGATGAGCCAGCTACCCATCCCCAGTTTTCCAAAGGTGGCGACCGCGGTTGCCGCGACGCTCGGCCTGGCCGCCATGACCGCGTTCGGTACGGCGCCGCTGCGCGAAGTCGAATTGCCGCCCATGCGGACCATCGTCGAAAGCGTCGCGTTCGTCCCTGCAACGCAGGCCGTCGACGCCGGCGCGCAGGCTTTCGTGCGTTCCGAGCGCATCCGGCGCGGCGAGACGCTCGCGTCGCTGCTCGACCGCCTCGGCGCGACCGACGGCGAATTCCAGAAGTTCGTCGCTTCCGACCGCCAGGCACGCAAGCTGATGCAGCTGCAGGCCGGACGGACCGTCACCGCCGAGATCGACGAGGCCGGGCGCGTGCAGTCGCTCCAGTACCGATTCGGCAACCTCGATACCGAAACCGCCGCCGCGTCGCAGCCGACCGGCCGGCTCTCGATCCGTCGCGACGGCAACCGGATCGAGGCGCGCGAGGAGCCGATCGTGCTCGAGCGACAGGTCGCCGTGGGCGTCGCCGAGGTCAAGACGTCGCTGTTCGCCGCGATCGACGCCGCGGGCATTCCCGAGTCCGTGGCCAGCCAGATCGCCGACGTCCTCGATGGCGAGGTCGATTTCGCCCGCGACCTGCGCCGCGGCGACACGCTGCGGGTCGTCTACGAGGTCATCCGCGAAGCCGACAGCCTCGATGTGCCGACGGTCAGCCGGATCCTGGCCATGGAATTCACGGTCAACCGCGGTCGTCACGAGGCGGTGTGGTTCGAACGCGGCGATGGAGGCGAAGGCGAATACTTCTCGTTCGACGGACGCAGCCTGCGCAAGGCGTTCCTGCAGCACCCGGTCGAGTTCAGCCGCATCTCGTCGGGCTTCAGCAACGCCCGCATGCACCCGATCCTCAAGTACACCCGCGAACACAAGGGCGTCGATTTCGCGGCTCCCGCCGGCACCAAGGTCCGCAGCTCCGGCGACGGCGTCGTGGAGTTCGTCGGCCAGCAACGCGGCTACGGCAACGTCATCGAGATCCGCCATCGCAACGGCGTCTCGACGCTGTACGCGCACCTGAACGGCTTCTCCTCCGGCCTGTCCCAGGGCGCGCACGTGGCCCAGGGCGAAGTGATCGGTTTCGTCGGCTCGACCGGCTGGTCCACCGGCCCGCACCTGCACTACGAGTTCAAGGTGAACGGCGAGCAGGTCGACCCGCTGTCGGTCGTGATGCCTGAATCGGCGCCTCTCGACACCGCCGAGCGCGAGCGCTTCGCCGCGCAGACCACCGGGCTGCGCACGCTGCTGGCCCAGCTCGACGGCGTCCGGCTCGCCCGCTTCGAGTAGGGAAACCGGGGCGCCGACCGTGCGCCGCTTCATCGGGCTGATGTCGGGCACCAGCCTCGACGCGGTCGACGGTGCGCTGATCGAACTGGACGAAGGCGGCGCGGGGCTGCGCACCGCTGCCTTTGCCAGTCATCCCTTCGACCACGCGCTGCGCGACGAGCTCGAGGCGCTCCAGGAACCCGGCCCCGACGAATTGTCGCGTGCGGCGATGTCGGCCAATCGACTGGCCGACGCCTATGCGCGGGTCGTCGCCCGACTGCTCGCCGAAACCGGGTGCCCGGCGTCGGCGATCACCGCGATTGGCGCGCACGGCCAGACCGTCCGGCACCGACCCGAACTCGGCTACACGATCCAGCTGCTGAATCCGGCACGGCTCGCCGAAGCTTGCGGCATCGCGGTGGTCAGTGACCTGCGCGCCGCCGACGTCGCTGCCGGCGGACAGGGGGCGCCGCTGGCACCGGCGTTTCACGCGCAGGTCTTCCGGCACGCGGCCGAGCGCCGCGCCGTGGTCAACCTGGGCGGCATCGCCAACGTCAGCCTGGTACCGCCCGGCGCGCCGGACGCCGAGGCGGTGCTCGGCTTCGACACCGGCCCGGCCAACACGCTTCTCGACGGCTGGTGCCGCCGGTATACCGGCGCAGCGTTCGACTGCGGCGGCGACTGGGCACGCGGGGGCCGGTCCGACGCGGCGTTGCTCGAGGCGTGGCTCGCCGAACCCTACTTCGGCGTCGCCCCGCCCAAGAGCACCGGGCGCGACCTGTTCAACTCCGACTGGCTCGATCGCTCGCTGGCCGCGACGTCCGACGCCAGGGCACCGGATCCATGCGACGTGCAGGCGACGCTGGTCGAGCTCACCGCAGTCACCGTAGCCCGTGCCTGCCGGGCGTTGCGCAGCGACCGGATCTTCGTCTGCGGCGGGGGCGCACGCAACCGTTTCCTGATGGAGCGCCTGGCCGCACACGCCGCGCCCACGCCGGTTGCGTCGACTCAGGCGCTCGGCATCGATCCCCAGGCGGTGGAAGCGGCGGCCTTCGCGTGGCTGGCCGCGCAGCGGGTGGACCGGTTGCCCGGCAACCTGCCGTCGGTCACCGGCGCACGCGGAGCGCGCGTGCTCGGCCTGCTGGCCGAGCCGCGCCCGCGCGA
>DAORSF010000344.1:0-3385 GCA_035443405.1 Burkholderiaceae bacterium
CACGCCACAGCCCCCAGGCCCGGCGTCGAGCCGAGCGCCCGGACGCGCGTGGGACGCGCCGACCGGACGAGGAGGCTGCCGCGGGGCGCGGCAGCCTTCGTAGGGAGCGAGGGCAGCCCGCGAAGCGGGCCGCGTCGTTCACGCGCGAGCGCAGGCCACGCGCCGCGCGCCCCGGCCCCACGCCCGCCCCCTCGCCGCGCCCCTCGCCGCGCCCGCGCGCCCCGCCGGGCCGGCTCCGTCGAAACCGGGCGTATACTGGTCATCAATACAGTATTCGCCGAATGCCCTCCCCGTACGCCGAACTGCACTGCGCCAGCAACTTCTCGTTCCTCCACGGCGCCTCGCACCCCGAGGAACTGGTCGATCGCGCCCACGCGCTCGGCTACGCGGCGCTCGCGATCACCGACGAATGCTCGCTCGCCGGCGTGGTGCGCGCGCACCTGCGCGCGCGCGCGACCGGCCTGCCGCTGCTCATCGGCGCGCAGTTCTCGCTGCGCGACGCCTGCGGCGACGATTCGCGGCTGGTGCTGATCGCCGCCTCGCGCAACGGCTACGGCAACCTGTCGGAGCTGGTCACGCGCGCGCGCATGCGCGCCGACAAGGGACGCTACCGTCTGCTCGACACTGACCTCGCCGGCCGGCTCGACGACTGCCTCGCGCTGCTCGTGCCGTCGGCCGCTATCGCCGTCGATCCGGCCGCCGGTTCGCCCGCACCGCCACCGGATTCGCCGTGCGGAAAGTTGTCGGCCAGCGCGCGCCTTTTGCGCGATCGCTTCGACGGCCGCTGCTGGCTCGGCGTGCCGCTGCTGGTGCGCGGCCACGACGCGGCGCTGCTCGAGCGCACGCGCCACGTCGCGGCGGCGACCGGCCTGCCGCGCGTCGCCGTCGGAGACGTGCTCTGCCACGTGCGCTCGCGCAAGACGCTGCAGGACACGCTCACCGCGATCCGCCTGAACACGCCGCTGGCCGCGCTCGGCTACGCGCTGGCGCCCAACGCCGAACAGCACCTGCGCAGCCGGCTGCAGCTGGCGCGGCTGTATCCGCCGGCGCTGCTCGAAGAGACGCTCGAGGTCGCCGCGCGCTGCCGCTTCTCGCTCGACGAGCTGCGCTACGAGTACCCCGAGGAGATCGTGCCGGCCGGGCACACACCGGCGAGCTGGCTGCGCGCGCTGGTCTTCGACGGCGTTCCCGGGCGCTATCCCGACGGCCTGCCGCCGACGGTCGCCGCGCAGATCGAGCACGAGCTGGCACTGATCACCGAGCTGAAGTACGAGCCCTACTTCCTGACCGTCGCCGACATCGTGCACTTCGCGCGCGCGCGCGGCATCCTGTGCCAGGGCCGCGGCTCGGCGGCCAACTCGGCGGTCTGCTACTGCCTGGGCATCACCGAAGTCGACCCGGCGCGCACCAGCGTGCTGTTCGAGCGCTTCATCAGCCGCGAGCGCAACGAGCCACCCGACATCGACGTCGACTTCGAGCACCAGCGCCGCGAGGAAGTCATCCAGTACCTGTACGCGAAGTACGGCCGTCACCGCGCCGCGCTGACCGCGACGGTGATCAGCTACCGATCGCGCTCGGCGTTGCGCGACGTCGGGCGCGCGCTGGGCATCGACGCGCAGCGCATCGAGCAGCTGGCGCGCGCGCACCAGTGGTGGGACCGCAGCGTGCAACCCGAGCGACTGCGCGAGGCCGGCTTCGACCCCGAGTCGACGGTGGCGCGCCAGTGGCTCGAGCTGGCCGGCGCGCTGCGCGGCTTTCCGCGCCACCTGTCGCAGCACACCGGCGGCTTCGTGATCGCGCGCGACAAGCTCACGCGGCTGGTGCCGGTCGAGAACGCGGCGATGCCCGAGCGCAGCGTCATCGAGTGGGACAAGGACGACCTCGACGCGCTCGGCCTGCTCAAGGTCGACGTGCTGGCGCTGGGCATGCTGAGCGCGATCCGCCGCGCGCTCGAACTGATCGGGCAGCGGCGCCGGCTGCCGTTCCGCATCCAGGACATCCCGGCCGAAGACCCGGCCACCTACGAGATGATCTCGAACGCCGACACGATCGGCGTGTTCCAGATCGAGTCGCGCGCGCAGATGAGCATGCTGCCGCGGCTGCGCCCGCGCTGCTTCTACGACCTGGTGATCGAGGTCGCAATCGTGCGCCCCGGCCCGATCCAGGGCGGCATGGTGCATCCGTACCTGCGCCGCCGCATGGGGCTGGAGCCGGTGGTCTATCCGCGCGACGAGATCCGCCCGGCGCTCGAACGCACGCTGGGCGTGCCGATCTTCCAGGAACAGGTGATGCAGGTGGCGATGCTCGCGGCCGGTTTCTCCGGCGGCGAAGCCGACGCGCTCCGCCGCGCGATGGCGGCCTGGCGGCGCAAGGGCGGGCTCGAGCCGTTCGAGCGGCGCGTCGTCGACGGCATGCTCGCGCGCGGCTACCGGCGCGAGTTCGCCGAGGCGATCTTCCGGCAGATCCAGGGCTTCGGCGAATACGGCTTTCCCGAGAGCCACGCGGCGAGCTTCGCGCTGCTGGTCTACGTGTCGGCCTGGATCAAGCGGCACGAGCCGGCGGCCTTCCTCGCCGCGCTGCTGAACAGCCAGCCGATGGGCTTCTACGCGCCGGCGCAACTGGTGCGCGACGCGCGCGATCACGGCATCGAGGTGCGCGGCGCCGACGTGCTGGTCAGCGACTGGGACAGTACGCTCGAGGAAGCGCCGCAGCCCGAGCTCGACGCGGCGCCGGCCTGCCCGGCCGCCGCCTACGTCGCGGCCGCCGACGGCAGCGCGATCGACTGGCGTCCCCAGCCCGCGGTGCGGCTCGGGCTGAACCGGGTGCGCGGGCTGTCTCGGGCCGGCGCGCAGCGGCTGCTCGACGCGCGCGACGCGCGCCGGCGCGAGCGCGGCGGCGACTTCGCCTTCGACAGCGTCGAGGACCTCGCGCGGCAGGCGCGGCTCGACGCCCGCGAGTTGCAGGCGCTGGCGCAGGCCGACGTGCTGCGCCAGCTGGCCGGGCACCGCGCGCAGGCGCACTGGGACGCCGCCGCGATCCGGCCGATGCCGGCGCTGCTCGCCGACGCGCGCTTCGACGAGCCACCGATCAGGCTGCCCGAGCCGCCGGAGGGCCGCGAGATCGTCGCCGACTATCGCGGCCTCGGCATCCCGATGGGCCGCCATCCGCTGGCGCTGCTGCGCGAGCGGCTCGCGCGCTATCGGGTGTCGACCGCCGCGGCGCTGCGCGCGTTCCCGAACGGGCGGCCCGCGCGCGCCAGCGGCCTGGTCACGCATCGCCAGCGCCCCGAGACCGCAAAGGGCACGATCTTCGTCACGCTCGAAGACGAGACCGGCGCGGTCAACGTCATCGTCTGGCCGCGCGTGTTCGAGCGCCAGCGCCGCGA
>DAORSF010000345.1:0-3382 GCA_035443405.1 Burkholderiaceae bacterium
GCGTAGGCGGCCGACCGGTCGACCTTCGACGGGTCCTTGCCCGAGAACGCGCCGCCGCCGTGCGGGGCGGCGCCGCCGTAGGTGTCGACGATGATCTTGCGGCCCGTCAGGCCGCAGTCTCCCTGCGGGCCGCCGATCACGAAGCGCCCGGTCGGATTGACCAGGTAGCGGACTTCGCCCTTGCGCAACCCGGCGGGAATCACCGGCTTGATGATCTCCTCGATCACCGCTTCGCGGATCTGTTCCTGGCCCATCTCGGGCGCGTGCTGGGTCGAGATGACCACGGTGTCGGCCGCGGCCGGGCGGCCGTCTACATAGCGCAGCGTGACCTGCGACTTGGCGTCGGGCCGGAGCCAGGCCAGCTTGCCGCTCTTTCGCAGCTGCGACTGGCGCTCGACGAGGCGATGCGAGTAGTAGATGGCAGCGGGCATCAGGTCGGGCGTCTCGTCGCACGCGTAGCCGAACATCAGGCCCTGGTCGCCGGCGCCCTGGTCCAGGTTGTCGTCGCCGGCCTTGTTGACGCCCTGGGCGATGTCGGGCGACTGCTTGTCGTAGGCGACCAGCACGGCGCAGCCGCGGTAGTCGATGCCGTAGTCGGTGTTGTCGTAGCCGATCCGCTTGAGCGTGTCGCGCGCGACGTGGATGTAGTCGATGCTGGCGGCGGTCGTGATCTCGCCGGCGAGCACCACCAGGCCGGTGTTGCACAAGGTCTCGGCGGCTACGCGCGAGTACCGGTCCTGCGTCAGGATGGCGTCGAGGATCGCGTCCGAGATCTGGTCGGCGACCTTGTCCGGATGTCCTTCGGAGACCGACTCGGAGGTGAACAGGAATTCGTTGGCCAACTCTTCTCTCCCGTGATGGCGGTCGCAAGGCCGCCGGCGATCGTCTCTGCCGTCCCGGATGCGGGCGGCGACGGGATTATAAGTCGGTCATGGAACCGTGGGCGCGACCTGTGACACGAATTGCCCCGGATCGCATAGACTCGCGCCGCGCCCTGCCGAGCTTCGGCGAACCGGCGCGCGCCCGAACCCGATGCCCGTCGAGACCGAACGCACCGATACCGCAGGCCAGCATGGCCGCAATGCGCTGGTGGGCGTCTTGCGCCTGCTTGGCGCCTTGCCGCTGGGGGCGCTGCGGGCGGTCGGCGCGGGGCTCGGAATCGCGGTGTACCTGCTGTCGCCCGGCTACCGACGCAAGTTGCGTACCAACCTTCGAACCGCCGGCTACCTGTCGATCGCCGACGCTTTCCGCGCCGCCGCGGAGGCGGGTCGGATGGTCGGCGAACTGCCCTACGTCTGGCGCCGCACCCCGGCCGAACTCGCGCCGCGCATCGAGTGCGGCGACCTGGCCGTGCTGGACGCCGCCGAGGCGGCCGGCGGCGGAATCCTGTTCCTGGCGCCGCACCTCGGCGCGTTCGAAGTCGCTGCCCGCTACTATGCTGGCCGCGCACCGATCACCGTGCTGTTCAAGCCGCCCCGGCAGGCCTGGCTGCGCCCGGTCGTTGCGTTTTCGCGCAGCGCGCCGTCGATGCGCGCCGTGCCGGCAACGATCCCGGGCGTGCGCGCGCTGCTGCGGGCGCTGCGCGCCGGCGAGGCGGTGGGCCTGCTGCCCGACCAGGTGCCAGGACCTGCCGAAGGTCGATGGGCGCCGTTCTTCGGGAAGCCGGCCTGGACGATGACGCTGCCGCTGCGGCTGGCCGGGCAGCCGGGCGTGCGGGTCGTGCTGGCAGTCGTCGAACGCCTGCCCGCGTCGCGCGGCTGGCGCCTGCACCTCGAAACGATGGACGAGGCCCCGACGCCGGAGGCGCTGAACGCCCGCATGGAGGCGCTGATCCGCCGCTTCCCGGCGCAGTACCTGTGGGGCTACAACCGCTACA
The DNA here is from genome assembly GCA_035443405.1 of Burkholderiaceae bacterium. Lineage (GTDB taxonomy): Bacteria > Pseudomonadota > Gammaproteobacteria > Burkholderiales > Burkholderiaceae_E > Zeimonas. Next base: position 1,877 of record DAORSF010000345.1, read on the forward strand.
AGCGTCCCGCGGCCGCGGGCCCGCGACCCTGAGGGGCCGATGTCGGAATCGCTGGTCAGGTTCGCGCTGATGCTGATGCGGGCGGTGTCGCGACTGCCGTACCCGGTCGTGCGCCGGCTGGGCGAGGCGGCCGGAGCGCTGGCCTGGGTACTCGCCGTGCCACGGCGGCGCGTGACGCGCACCAACCTGCGGATGTGCTTTCCGCAGTGGACCGAGTCGCGGCGCAGGGCGGTCGCGCGCGGGCACTTCCGCTACTTCATGCGCAGCTTCTTCGAGCGCTTCATCTTCTGGTACGGCTCGCCCGAACGGATCCGCAGCCTCTGCCGGCTCGAGGGGCTGGAGCACTTCGAGCGGCAGCGCGGGCGTCCGGTGATCCTGCTCGGGCCGCATCTCGTCGGCCTCGACGCCGGCGGGATCCGTTTCTCGCTCGATTTCCCGTGCGCGTCGATGTACGCGGCGCAGAAGAGCCGCGCGCTCAACGACGCCATGACGCGCGGGCGAACGCGCTTCAACAGCGGCCCCATGCTGCTGCGCACCGAGGGGCTGCGGCCCGCGGTGAAGGTGTTGCGCGACGGCGTGCCGTTCTATTTCCTGCCCGACATGGACCTCGGCGCCCGCGACGCGGTGTTCGTGCCGTTCTTCGGCGTGCCCGCCGCGACGGTGACTTCGGTGGCGAGGCTGGCGCGGATCACCGGCGCCGCCGTCGTGCCGCTGGTCACCACGATGGCCGACGATGGATACGTCGCGCGCTTCTACCCGGCGTGGGAGGACTTCCCCGGCGACGACCTCGAAGCGGCGACGCGGCGCATGAATGCGTTCATCGAGGAGCGCGTCCTGGAGATGCCCGAGCAGTACCTGTGGAGCCACAAGCGATTCAAGACCCGGCCGCCCGGCGAGCCGAGTCCGTATCGGCGATAATCGACCGATGGGACTGCGCTTCACGAAGATGCACGGCGCCGGCAACGACTTCGTCGTGATCGACGGCGTGCGGCAGGCCGTGGACCTCGAGCCGGCGCAGTGGCGCGCACTCGCCGATCGGCACTTCGGGATCGGCGCCGACCAGATCCTGCTGGTCGAAGCCGCGCGCGGCTCGGGCGTCGACTTCCGCTACCGGATCTTCAACGCCGACGGCGGCGAAGTCGAGCAGTGCGGCAATGGCGCGCGCTGCTTCGTGCGCTTCGTTCGCGACCAGGGCCTGACCGACAAGCACGCCATTCGCGTCGAGACGATGGGCGGCATCATCGAGCCGCGCCTCGAGGACGACGGACGCGTCGCCGTCGACATGGGCGAGCCGGCCTTCGAGCCCGCGGCGATCCCCTTCGACCCGGCCGGACTGCAGCCGCGGCGGGTGGGCGAAGATGCGCTCTGGCCGCTCGACGTCGACGGCGCGCAGCGCTGGATCTCGGTGGTTTCGATGGGCAACCCGCATGCGGTCCAGGTGGTCGACGACGTCGATCGCGCACCGGTTCGCACCGAGGGCCCGCTGATCGAGCGAGCGGCGCGCTT
>DAORSF010000346.1:0-3380 GCA_035443405.1 Burkholderiaceae bacterium
TCGATGGCGCTGTTCCTCGCGATCAACACGTCGAGCGTCACGCTGCTGCCGACCGGCGTGATCGCGCTGCGCGCCGCGGCGGGCTCGTCGGATCCGGCGGGCATCCTGCCGACCACGCTGTTCGCGTCGATCTGCGGGACGATCGCGGCGATCGCGGTCGCGATGTGGCTGTCGCGTCGCTTCCCCGTGGGGCCCGCGGACCCGGCCGCCGCGGACATCGACCGGCCCTGGCTGCAAGAGGACTCGGGGCGCGAGGCGCTGCTACCCGGCGCGGGCGGCTACCCGCTGTGGGTGTCGCTGCTGGCGCTTGCCGCGATGGTCGCGCTGATCCCGATCACCATCGCGTGGGGACGCGCGATTTCACCGTGGATCGTGCCGGGCCTGATGGTCGGCTTCCTCGCGTTCGGCGCGCTGCGCGGGGTGCGCGTCTACGAGGTGTTCGTCGACGGCGCAAAGGAAGGCTTCCAGGTCGCGCTGCGCATCATTCCGTACCTTGTCGCGATTCTCGTGGCGGTCGGGATGTTCCGCGCGAGCGGCGTCCTCGACGCGGTGGTGTCGGCGCTCGGCGGCTTCACGTCGAAGGTGGGCCTGCCGGCCGAGGCGCTGCCAATGGCCCTGCTGCGCTCGCTGTCCGGCTCGGGCGCCTATGGCGTGATGGCGTCGATCATCAACGATCCGGCAATCGGGCCCGACAGCTACACCGGCTACCTGGTCAGCACGCTGCAGGGATCGAGCGAGACCACCTTCTACGTGCTGGCGGTGTACTTCGGCGCGGTGCAGGTGCGCCGCGTGCGCCACACGCTGGTCGCGGCATTGATCGCCGACCTGGTCGCGGTGATCGCGGCGGTGTTCATCTGCAGCACGCTGTTTCCGTAGCCGAGACGCACCGCGCCACGACATGGCCGACCGGATCACCGGGAGCCGATCGACAGCCTCAGTCCGGCCCACGCGGGAATCGAACCGCGCCGTCGGGCAGGACGATCCCGGGCAGCGGTGAGGTCAGGCCCCGGCGTCGCGCAGCGCCGCCTGCATCGTCGCGGCCCATTGCGGGTTGCGCCGGCGCAGCGGCGCGAGCACGTCGCCGGCCAGCATCGGAAGCGGCCGCGCCTGCTCGACGTGGGCCCGCGCCGCGTCATGCTGGCCGAGTGCGATCCGGCAGCAGGCGGCCGTCTCGAGCGCGGGCCGCCAGCCCGGGCGGATCTTCATGGCGCTCGTCGCGCAGGCGAGCGCCTTTTCCTTGTTTCCCGCGAAGAAATGTGCCCAGGCGAGGATGTTGCTCCAGACGAAGTTCTGCGGATCGTGCGGATTCAGGCGAAGCCCGTGCTCGAGCGGGCCGATCGCTGCGCGCGCATCGCCGGAAAAGGCACGCGCCATGCCGAGCACCAGGTGGCCGAGCGCGAAACTGGGGCTCGATTCGATCGCCTTCTCGGCCGCCCTGATGGCCTGGTCGAACCGGTCCGCATAGACGCTGGCGATCGCCAGCCCGTAATGTGCGTAAGGGTTCTGCTCGTCGAGCTCGACGGCCCGCAGGCCCGCGTCGACGCCCTCGCGCAGGTCCGCGACCTCGTCGTCGCTCCAGCCGTAGCCGACGAGCCCGGCATCGACCCGCGCGAGCCACAGCAGCGCCTCCGGCAGGTCGGGGTCGACGGCGCAGGCCTGCCGGAACAGCTCGCGCGCCTGCAGGTGGGTGGCGCGGGTGACCTGGTGGAAGAGCCAGGCGCCGCGGTGCACCAGGTCCCAGCCGGTCGCGCTGCCGCGGCGCGGCCGCTTCGCTGCCAGGGCCGACTCGGTCTTCAGCAGTTCGGGCTCGATGGCGCCTGCGACGCGTTCGGCGATGCGATCCTGCGTCGAGAACATCTCGCCGACCTCGAATCCGCCTTCGAAGTCGTAGCGCTCCGCCCAGAGCTGGATCGCGCTCGCCGCGTCCACGAGGTGCGCAGCGATGCGAACGTTGCCGGCAGACCGGCGCACGCTGCCTTCGAGCAGATAGCGAACGCCCAGCGCGCTCGCGATCTCCCGGCTGCCCGCGCGCCGTCCCCTGAACGCAAAACTGGAATTGCGCGAGACGACGAAGAACCAGCGGAACCGCGCCAGCGCGGTGATGACGTCCTCGGTGACGCCGTCGGCGAAGTAGTCGTGCGCCGGATCGCCGCTCAGGTTCTCGAAGGGCAGCACGGCGATCGAGGGCTTGCGTTCGCGCACCGGGGCGGGGGCGCCGGACGGCTCGTCGATTGCGTCCACGGAGACCGTCACCGGTGCGGCGAAGCGGTAGCCGACTCGCGCCACCGTCGCGATCCAGTCGGAGCCGTCGGGCCCGGGACCGAGCAGCCTTCTCAGCGCAGCGACCTGCACCGACAGGTTGCTCTCCTCGACGACTGCGCCCGGCCACGCCGCATCCATCAGCCCGGCCTTGGTGACCGTTTGCCCGCCGGCCTCGACCAGTGCGCGCAACAACGCGAGCCCGCGTCGACCGACGGCGAGCGTGGCACCGTCCCGCAGCAGCGTTCCCCGCGCGGGATCCAGCAGGTAGGGCCCGAACAGGAATCGCTTCCCGGTCATGCGGGGAATTCTATCGACGGCTTCGGACGTTTTCGGGATTTTTCGGCGCCGCTTCGATACGGCGGCGCCATGTGGCGCGATGCTCATGCGCACGCCCGTCGGCTCGCCCGAGCCCGGGGCTGTCAACCACCAACGGGAGCCATGCGATGAAACCGACCAGCGAATCGAGGACCGGGCGCGTCGTGCGCGGGGGCGAACCCTACCGGAGCGCGCAGGGCACGGTCTACGCACCGGGGGTCAGCGCCGAAACCGTCGGCGCGCAGGCACTGTTCCTCGGGATCGTCACGCTCGCCCCGGGGCAGCGGACGAAGGCGCACGTCCACGAACGCCACGAGTCGGCGTTCTACCTGCTCAGCGGCGAGGAGGTCGAGCTGTGGAGCGGCGAGCGTCTCGAGCACCGCGAGGTCGCCCGCCCGGGCGACTACCTGTACGTACCGGCCGACGTTGCGCACGTCGCGGTGAACCGTGGCGCGACGCCGGCCGTGTTCGTCGGCGTGCGCAACGAGCCGACCGCGCAGGAGAGCCTGCTGATGCGCCCGGAGCTGGACGCTCGCGTTCCCTGATCGCGCGGGCACATCAACCACACCGGGTCGCAGTTCGACCCGGACGCCCGGACCGAGATCCCGTTCATCGTGCCGATGATGTCGTTAACGCCGCAGCGGCGTCGCTGCCGAACAGGTAGGACTCCATCGACAGCACGCCGTAGCGGATGCCGCCGGGCAGCACCTGCACCTGCGCGTCGTTCGCCGCCGCGCCGGCGGCGAAGGGCAGCGGCAGGAAGTGGTCCGGCGTCGGGTGCGCGCGCCGTCCGTGCGGCGCGC
>DAORSF010000347.1:0-3376 GCA_035443405.1 Burkholderiaceae bacterium
GCTGTTCGACCTCACCAGCCTTCAGCGCGAGGCGAACTCGCGCTTCGGCTTCTCGGCGCGCACCACGCTGTCGATCGCGCAGGCGCTGTACGAGCGGCACAAGATGCTGACGTACCCGCGGACCGACTCGCGGGCGCTCCCCGAGGACTACCTGCCGACCGTCAAGACGACACTCGGCGCGCTCGAGGCCGACCGCGGCTATGGGCCGTTCGCGCGCCAGATCCTCGGCAAGGATTGGGTGCGCCCGAACAAGCGGGTCTTCGACAACGCGAAGGTGTCGGATCACTTCGCCATCATCCCGACGCCGCAGGCGCCGAGGGCGGGCAGCCTGTCGGACGCCGAGCAGAAGGTCTACGACCTGGTGGTTCGGCGCTTCCTGGCGGTGTTCTTCCCGGCTGCCGAGTATCTGGTCACGACGCGGATCACGCTGGTCGAGGACGAGTCGTTCAAGACCGAGGGCAAGGTACTGGTCAACCCCGGCTGGCTGGCCATCTACGGCCGCGAAGGCTCGGCGGACGACACGCTCGCGCCGGTCGAGCCGAACGAGCGGGTGCTGACGCGCGAGATCGAGCTGCAGGCGCTGGCGACGAAGCCGCCGGCGCGCTACACCGAAGCAACGCTGCTGTCGGCGATGGAAGGCGCCGGCAAGCTGATCGAGGACGACGAGCTGCGCGAGGCGATGGCCGCCAAGGGCCTCGGCACGCCGGCGACGCGCGCCGCCATCATCGAGGGCCTGATCGCCGAGAACTACCTGGTCCGCGAGGGCCGCGAGCTGCTGCCGACCACCAAGGCGTTCCAGCTGCTGACGCTGCTGCGCGGCCTGGGCGTCGCGGAGCTGACCGCGCCCGAGCTCACCGGTGAGTGGGAATACAAGCTCGCACAGATCGAGCGCGGCCGGCTCGAGCGCGACGCGTTCATGCGCGAGATCGCCGACATGACCCGGCAGATCGTCGAGCGCGCGAAGAACTACAAGCTCGACAACGTGCCGGGCGATTACGCGACGCTGTCGACGCCGTGCCCGAAGTGCGGCGGCGTGGTCCAGGAGAACTACAAGCGCTTCGCGTGCACGAAGTGCGACTTCTCGATCACCAAGGTTCCCGGCAGCCGCCAGCTCGAGGTCGCCGAGGCCGAGGAACTGCTGCGCGAGCGCACGATCGGTCCGCTGCAGGGTTTCCGCAGCCGGCTCGGACGGCCATTCGCGGCCATCCTCAGGCTCACGCCCGAGCACAAGCTCGAGTTCGACTTCGGGCAGGGCGCCGGCGAAGGCGGCTCGGACGAGCCGGTCGACTTCGGCGAGCAGCAACCGTTGGGACCCTGTCCGAAATGCGGCGCACGCGTCTTCGAGCACGGCATGAGCTACGTCTGCGAGAAGTCGGTCGGGCCGGGCCGCAGCTGCGACTTTCGCAGCGGCAAGATCATCCTGCAGCAGGAGGTCGCACGCGAGCAGATGAGCAAGCTGCTCGCCGAAGGCCGCACCGACCTGTTTCAGGGCTTCGTGTCTTCGCGCACGCGCCGCCGATTCAAGGCGTTCCTGGCGCGCGGCGCCGACGGCAAGATCGGCTTCGAGTTCGAGCCGCGTCCCGCGCGCGCGCCGAAAGGCGGCGCGGTCGCCGCGCCCGCCAGCAAGGCCGGGCCGGCGGACACGGCCGGGCCGTCCGCGACGAAGAAGGCACCGGCGAAGAAGGCCCCCGCGAAGAAGGCGCCGCCAAGGAAGGCGCCTGCCAGGAAGGCACCGCCGAAGAAGGCACCGGCGAAGGCGGCCGCGAATTCGCCCGCGAAGGCGGCGCCCGCAGGAAAGGCGCCGAAGAAGACGCCCGCCCGAAAGGCTGCGATCGCCAAGCCGGTCGCCAGGTCTGCTGCGCGGAACTCGCGCGCCACCAAGGCCTGACGCCGCGCGGCGGCGACCGCGTCGACTGGCTTTCGCGTGCGAGCGCGCGCCGCGGCGACCGGTTTACACCCGCCGAATTCGACAGTACACTGAATTTATCGTTCCGCGTTTCGCGGGCCGCCACCGTGTCGCTCGAACAGCTCAACCTGAAGCCCGGCCACCTGATCCGCCGCGCGCAGCAGATCGCGGTCGCGGTGTTCATGGACGAATGCGGCCGATTCGACGTCACGCCGGTGCAGTACGCGGCGCTCACCGCGATCGGCGTGCAGCCCGACATCGACGCGACGCGGCTGTCGCAGCTGATCGCGCTGGACCGCTCGACGACCGGCAGCGTGCTCGAGCGCCTGGAGGCGAAGGCGCTGGTGCAGCGCAACTCGAGCCCCGAAGACCGGCGCATCAAGCTGCTCCGGCTCAGCGACAGCGGGCGCGCGCTGCTGCGCGAGGTCGAGGCGGCGGTCGAGCGCGCGCAGCAACGCATCGTCGCGCCGCTGCAGCCCGACGAGCGCAAGACCTTCCTGAGGCTGCTGGCCCGGCTGGTCGAATCGAACAACGCGCTGTCGCGCGCGCCCGCAGGGCTCGACGACAGGCTCGGCAACGCGGCCTGAGCCGGGCTCGCACGCCCGGACGCGACCCCTCACCGACCCGACAAACTGGAGGCGGCGACTCCCATGACAGAACAAACAGTCCTGATCTGCGGTGGCGGCATCGGCGGACTGGCGGCGGCACTCGTGCTGGCGCGCCAGGGCTATCGCGTCGAGGTGTTCGAGCAGTCCGACGCGTTCAAGGAGATCGGCGCCGGCATCCAGATCGGCCCAAACGCGTTCCGCATGTTCGAGCACCTGGGGCTGACCGGCGCAATCGACCGCGTCGCCTACTACCCGGGCAACCTGTGCATGCGCGACGTGCGCAGCGGCGAACTGGTCGCGCAGGTGCCGGTCTCGGCGACTTCGCAGGGCACCTACGGATACCCGTACGGCGTGATCTACCGGGTCGACCTGCACGCGGTGCTGCTCGAGGCCTGCGCGGCACAGCCGTCGGTCGGGCTGTACACGCGCGCCAAGCTCGAGCGCTTCACGCAGGACGACGCCGGCGTGACAGTGACGCTCGCCGACGGGCGAAAGTTCAGCGGCGCCGCGCTGATCGGCGCCGATGGCTTGTGGAGCGCAGTGCGCCAGGCGATCGTCGGCGACGGCGCGCCGCGCGTGTCCGGTCACATCGCCTACCGCGCCGTACTGCCGGCCGGCGACGTGCCGAAGCACCTGTTCAGCCCCGACGTCGTGCTGTGGGGCGGCGAGAAGACGCACCTCGTGCACTACCCGCTGCGTCGCGGCGAACTGTTCAACCTGGTCGCGGTGTTCCACAGCAATCGCTACGAGGAGGGCTGGAACATCTTCGGCGACCCGCACGAGTTGCACGAGCGCTTCGCCGAGGCCGTCGGCCCGGTGCGCGAGCTGCTCGGCAAGATCGAGACCTGGAAGATGTGGGTGC
>DAORSF010000348.1:0-3375 GCA_035443405.1 Burkholderiaceae bacterium
AGGCGGTTCTTCTTCTCGAGTCCGGCGACGATGCGTTCGACCGCGCCGGTGAAGTCCTCCAGCCGCACCGCCTCGCGCCCGCGCCGCGTGGCGAGCAGCGCCGCCTCGTTGACCAGGTTGGCGAGGTCGGCGCCGGTGAAGCCCGGCGTGAGCGCGGCGATCTTCTCGGGGTCGACGTCGTCGTCGAGTCGCACCTTCTTCAGGTGCACGTGCAGGATCTGCACGCGACCGACCCGGTCGGGCCGGTCGACCAGCACCTGCCGGTCGAAGCGACCGGCGCGCAGCAGCGCCGGATCGAGGATCTCGGGGCGATTCGTCGCCGCCAGCAGCACCACCCCGGAGCTGGGATCGAAGCCGTCGATCTCGGCGAGCAGCTGGTTCAGCGTCTGCTCCTTTTCGTCGTGCCCGCCGCCGAACGCGCCAAACGCGCCGCGCGCCCGGCCCAGCGCGTCGATCTCGTCGATGAAGATGATCGCCGGCGCCTTCTGTCGCGCCTGCTCGAACAGGTCGCGCACGCGCGCGGCGCCCACGCCGACGAACATCTCGACGAACTCGGAGCCGTTGATCGAGAAGAACGGCACCCCCGCCTCGCCGGCCACGGCGCGCGCCAGCAGCGTCTTGCCGGTGCCCGGCGGCCCCACCAGCAGGATGCCCTTGGGGATGCGCGCGCCCAGGCGACCGTAGCGCCCCGGGTCCTTCAGGAAGCCGACCACTTCGCGCAGCTCTTCCTTCGCCTCGTCGACGCCGGCCACGTCCGCGAAGGTGACGCCGACCCCGGTCTCGACGTAGACCTTGGCCTTGCTGCGGCCGATCGACATCAGGCCGCCGCCGATCCCGCCGCGTTCGCTGAAGCGCCGCAGCAGGAACGACCACAGGCCGAAGAACAGCAGCGCCGGGATCACCCACCCCAGCACGTCGCGAAGCAGCGTGCTCTCGACGACGCCGCGGAACTTCACTTCGTGCCGGGCCAGGCTCTCGGCGAGGTCGGGATCGATGCGCACCGTCGCGAAGCGGCTGCGTCCGTCCGGGAGGGGCCGCTTCAGCGTGCCCTCGATGCGGTCCGACGAGATGCGGATCTCGTCGACGTTGCCCGCTTCGAGCTGCGTCAGGAACTCGCTGTAGGCCAGCGGCTGCACTTCGCGCCACGAGCGCAGCGCGTCGTTGAACGCGATCATCGCGAGGATCGCGATGACCACGTACCAGACATTCCACTGGACGTGCTTCTGCATGGTTCGACAGGCCGCAAACGGGCCCCTATTCTCGCCGACCCTGACGTCGCTGTCTTGATTCGGATTAAGACCGCCCCGGCGCCGGGCGGAGATAGAATTCGGGTTCCCGTCCCATTTCCCGCCACCGCCGCTCCGGAACCCTACCGATGAAAATCGAAGACCTGCTCGCCGCCTTGCCCGAACAGGAAGTCACTGTCGACGTCCTGCGCGAGAAGTATGCCAAGGGCGACGAGTCGACCGCGCACGACATCCGGGTGCGCGTGGCGCGCGCGCTCGCGTCGGTCGAGCCGGCCGGGCGGCAGAAGCACTGGGAGGCCGAGTTCCTCTGGGCCATGGAGAATGGCTTCGTGCCCGCCGGCCGGATCAACTCGGCCGCCGGCACCGACATCCGCGCGACCCTGATCAACTGCTTCGTGCAGCCGATCGGCGATGCGGTCTGGGGACACGACGAGAGCGGCACGCCCGGCATCTACGCGGCGCTGCAGGAGGCCGCCGAAACGATGCGGCGCGGCGGCGGGGTCGGCTACGATTTTTCGTCGATTCGTCCGCGCGGCGCGCTGGTGAAAGGCACGCTGTCGCGCGCATCGGGACCGGTGTCTTACATGCGCGTGTTCGACAAGTCGTGCGAGACGCTCGAGTCGGCGGGCTCGCGGCGCGGCGCGCAAATGGGGGTCATGCGGGTCGACCACCCGGACGTCGAGGAGTTCATCAACGCCAAGAACGATGGCTCGCTGTCGAACTTCAACATGTCGGTGGCGGTGACCGACGCGTTCATGCGGGCGGTCGAGACCGACGGCGCCTTCGAGCTGGTCCACGCGGTGCAGCCGTTCGACGACACCGGCTACGGCCGCAACGCCGATGGCGCGTGGATCTACAAGACGGTGCAGGCGCGCGAGCTGTGGGACCAGATCATGCGCTCGACCTACGATCACGCCGAGCCCGGCGTGATCTTCATCGACCGCGTCAACCGCGACAACAACCTCTCCTATTGCGAGACCATCGCCGCGAGCAATCCGTGCGGCGAGCAGTTCCTGCCGCCCTATGGCTGCTGCGACCTCGGCAGCATGAACCTCACGCGCTTCGTCGCCGACCCGTTCGGCGACGCGCCGGCGTTCGACTACGAGCGCTTCCGTCGCGCCGTGTCGATCTCGGTGCGCGCGCTCGACAACGTGCTCGACCTGACGCTGTGGCCGCTGCAGGCGCAGGAACGCGAAGCGCAGTCCAAGCGCCGGATCGGCCTCGGCTTCACCGGACTGGGCAACGCGCTGACGATGATGAAGCTGCGCTACGACAGCGAAGCCGGCCGCGCGTTTGCCGCGGGCATCGCACAGACGATGCGCGACGTCGCCTACGAGGCCTCGGTCGCGCTGGCGCAGGAGCGCGGCGCGTTCCCGCTGTTCGACGCCGACGCCTACCTGTCCGAGCCGCACGCCGCGTCGCGGCTGTCTGCCGAGCTGCGCCAGCGCGTGCGCGAGCACGGCATCCGCAACTCGCACCTGCTGTCGATCGCGCCCACCGGCACGATCTCGATCGCGTTCGCCGGCAACGCTTCGGGCGGCATCGAGCCGGCATTCTCGTGGACCTACACCCGGCGCAAACGCATGCCGGACGGCAGCAAGCACGAATACGAGGTCGAGGACTTCGCCTACCGGTTGTGGCGTCACCTCGGCCACGACGTGAACGCGCTGCCCGACTACTTCGTGTCGGCGATGCAGATCCCGGCGCTCGAGCACATGCGCATGAGCGCGGCGGTCCAGCCGTACATCGACTCGGCGATCAGCAAGACCGTCAACGTCGCCGAGGACTATCCGTACGACGAGTTCAAGTCGCTGTACCTCGAGGCCTGGCGAGGCGGCCTCAAGGGCATCACGACCTACCGCCCGAACTCGGTGATCGGCTCGGTGCTCAGCGTGCCGAGCGCGACCGCCTCGGCGCAACAGCCGCAGGACCTGCGCTACGAGCCGGACCGGCGCCTGCGCCTCGAGCGCATCCCGCAGCCGGCGCTGTCGTCGCTGCGCTGGCCGAGCCGCCCGAAGCTCGCCGCCGGCAACATGGCCTACTCGTACATGGTCGAGCCGCTCGACCGGCGCTCGTCGTTCTGCATCTTCATCGGCCAGACCGAGGAATCGTACGCGCGCGCCGACGG
>DAORSF010000349.1:0-1961 GCA_035443405.1 Burkholderiaceae bacterium
GCGAGTGGCAGGTCACCTACGAGACCTTCCGCGACATGGGCGCCGCCTACGCGGTCGGCCTGATCCTGATCTACCTGCTGGTGGTCGCGCAGTTCCGCTCGTACGTGATGCCGCTGATCATCATGGCGCCGATTCCGCTGACCATCGTCGGCGTGATGCCGGGCCATGCGCTGCTGGGCGCGCAGTTCACCGCCACGTCGATGATCGGCATGATCGCGCTGGCCGGCATCATCGTGCGCAACTCGATCCTGCTGGTCGATTTCATCGAGCTGCAGCTCGCCGACGGCGTGCCGTTCCGCGACGCGGTGATCCACTCGGCGGCGGTGCGCGCGCAGCCGATCGCGCTGACCGCCCTGGCGGCGATGATCGGCGCGTTCTTCATCCTCGACGACCCGATCTTCAACGGGCTTGCGGTGGCGCTGATCTTCGGGATCCTGGTCTCGACGCTGCTCACGCTGGTCGTCATTCCGGTGCTGTTCTATGCGGCCTACCACAAGCGCTACGAGACCGCATGATGGTTTTTCTCGACCTCGTCCTTTGGCAATTTCAATGGAGTGTTTCATGAACGTCGAACGCCTGATCCGCATCTTCGCGGGATCCTTCATCCTGGTCTCGCTGGCGCTGGCCGTCGAGGGCAGCCCGCTGTTCGTGTCGAAGTGGTTCTTCGCGCTGACCGCCTTCGTGGGCCTGAACCTGTTCCAGTCCGGCTTCACCAACCTCTGCCCGCTGGCCACGATCCTGCGCAAGCTCGGCGTTTCGGACGCGCCGGTGGCCTGCGCGCGCTGAAGCGAGACCGGCACGCGCGATGAATGCCTCACGCTCGCCGCTGCAGTTCCTGATCCTCGGCTGGTTCTCGATCGTGATGGGGCTGAGCGGCCTCGCGCTGGCCTGGCATCGCGCGGCCGGCCAGCTCGGGGAACCGGCGGTCGCCGTGGCGGTGGCGCTGGCGATCCTCGCGGCGACGGTGTTCGCGACGCTGCTCGTGTCGACGCTGGCGCGGGCGCGTCGCCACCCGCAGGCGCTGTTCGAGGACCTGCGGCATCCGGTGCGCCATGCGTTCGTCGCGACCGTTCCGATCTCGGCGCTGTTGCTGGCGACGCTGTGGGTCGCGCTGGTCGGCCCCGGGCCGATCGTCGAAGCGGCGTGGTGGCTGGCGAGCCTCGCCCAGCTGGCGGTGACGCTGTGGGTGCTGGCTCGCTGGTGGATGGGCAACCAGCCGGGCGGGCTGGCGTGGACGTCGGTGACGCCGGCGCTGATCGTGCCCGTGGTCGGCAACGTGTTGGTGCCGCTGGCCGGCGTCCCGCTCGGCCACCTGTCGTCGTCGGCGGCGCAGTTCGGCATCGGGCTGATGTTCTGGCCGGTGGTGCTGATCCTGATCGTGGTGCGCCTCGCGGTGGCCGGCCCGTGGCCCGAGAAGCTGATGCCGACGATCTTCATCACCGTGGCACCCCCGGCCGTCGTCGGCGTCGTCGTGCTGCAGTTCGGCGCGCCGCCGCTGCTCGCATGGGGCGCCTGGGGGATCGCGCTGTTCTGCCTCGCGTGGGCGCTGACGCAGGCGCGGCGAATCGTCGCGCTCGAGTTCGGCGTCCCGCACTGGGCCGTGTCGTTCCCGTTGGCGGCGTTCACCGTGCTGTCGCTGCGCCTCGCGGCGCCGGAGAACGGCGGGGGGCCGCTGATGGCGTTCCTGTCGCTGTTCGCCCTCGCGGCGACGTCGGTGGTCGTGATCGGCCTGGCGCTCGGCACGGTGCGCGGGCTGAGGCAGGGGCGGTTGCTCGTTCCGGAAGGGCCGCCGCCGGCCCCACAAGCCGTCGCAACTGGAGGACAATCGCGGTGACTTCCACCAACGACTCCTGCAACATGAGCGTACTCAAGGACGAAGCGTCGCGCACCGACCTGCTCAACCGGCTGCGACGCGCGGAGGGGCAGCTGCGCGGCATCCAGCGCATGATCGAGGAGGGCGA
>DAORSF010000349.1:2061-3367 GCA_035443405.1 Burkholderiaceae bacterium
CGCTGGCGAGCTGGAAGATCCCGGTCGCGAAGTGGAACACGCCGAACGCGGTGGCGCGCAGCGTGACCGGCGCGACCTCTGCGACCGCCGCCGTCAGGCCGCCCTGGGACAGGCCCATGTGCAGCCCCCACAGGCCGGCGCCCAGCCACAATCCGGCGCTACCCGGCAGTGCCGCGAGCGACCAATGCGCCGCTGCCAGCGACACCAGCGACGCCGCCAGCAACGCCGATCGGCCGAAACGCGTCGCCAGAAGTCCGGCCGGATACGCCGAGAGCGAGTAGACCGCGCTCATCGCGATCATCACCATCGGGATCCACAGCAGCGGCAGGCCGATCTCCTGCGCGCGCAGCACCAGGAACGCCTCCGAGACGCGCGCCATCGCGAAGAGTGCCGCGAGCGTCACCAGTCGCCAGTACACCGGCGGCAAGGCGCGGGCACCCGACAGATGCAGCCGCGTGCCCGATGCGGACGGTGCCGGCGCGGCCGCGGGTTCGCGCACGCCGAACACGATCAGCGCGACCGCGACGAAGGCAGGCACGACCGCGACCCACAGCACCGCGCGCAGGTCGTTGGCCCACAGCCACAGGAACAGCATGGCCAGCAGCGGCCCGACGAAGGCTCCGACGGTGTCCAGCGCCTGGCGCAGGCCGTACGCCGCATCGCGCAGCTCGGGCGGCGTCACGTCGGCCACCAGCGCGTCGCGCGGCGCGCCGCGGATGCCCTTGCCGACGCGATCGACGAAGCGCGCGGCGACCACGCCGAACGCGCTTTCGGCGAGCGGAAAGACCGGCTTGGTCAGCGCGGCCAGCCCGTAGCCGAGCAGCACCAGCGGCTTGCGGCGTGCGAAGCGGTCGGAAACGTAGCCCGAGAGCACCTTGGAGATCGACGCGGTCGCCTCGGCGATCCCTTCGATGATGCCGACGGTCAGGACCGATAGCCCGAGTACCGCGGTCAGGTAGATCGGCAGCACCGCGTGGATCAGCTCGGACGACATGTCCGTGAAGAGGCTCACGGCGCCGAGCATCCATACTGTTCGCGGCATGCGGCGGGGGTGTTCCATGGTCCGGCACGCCTCCGGGCGCGGGCATCGCTACGAGCGGATGCTACCGCGCGGCGCCCGGCGAGGCGCCGTGAGTCGCGGCGCGCATGCTATGTTGGCTGCGCCGACTTTACGGGGCAGGGATCCGATGCGGTGGCTCTTCTCGTTGTCGCCTCTCGAGCACGGCGCATTCGTGTTCGTCGGGCTGCTGATCTACGTGATGGTGACCCGCATCGGTCAGCAGCATCGCCATCCGTCGGCGGCGAT
>DAORSF010000350.1:0-3346 GCA_035443405.1 Burkholderiaceae bacterium
GAAGTTGACCGCCTCGATGTCGACGCCGATCACGTCGGCGGCGCTCGCGGCGTCGATCAGGTCCTGGCGGGTCGAGCAGTACTCGCCGTCGTCGTCGTCCTCCCAGTTCTTCATGAACAGGCCGACGACCTCGAAGCCGCGCTGCTTGAGCAGCCAGGCAGCGACCGACGAGTCGACGCCGCCCGACATGCCGACGACCACGCGCTCGCCGGCACCGTCGCGGGCAGGCGGGTCCGGTTCGCGGTCGACCGGCGCGGCGACGCCGTCAGACATGGTCGTACAGGCAGTTCGGATTCGTGTGGATCAGGTCGAGCGCGAACCGCTTGCCGGCGACGTAGTCGTCGATCGTCTGCATGACCAGCGGGCTGCGATGCAGCTCGCGGCACGCGCGGACCTCGTCTGCGCCGAGCCAGATCGCCCGCAGGATGCCGTGGTCGAGCGGCCGCGTCGGCTGGTGCGCGCGCGCGCGGCAGGCGAAGGCGAAACGCAGGTAGGTGACGTCGGTGCCGCTGGCGGCGTGCTGGTAGCGCGACATGTAGATGCCGACGCCGGCCACCGGCTCGACCTCCCAGGCGGTCTCCTCGAGCGCCTCGCGCGCCACCGCCTGCAGCAGAGACTCGCCCGCATCGAGGTGGCCGGCCGGCTGGTTGATCCGCACGCCCTCGGGCGTCGTTTCCTCGACCAGCAGGAACCGGCCGTCGCGCTCGATCACCGCGGCGACGGTCGTGTTCGGTTTCCAGTAGCTCATCGCCTTCGCTGCGAGCTCGGCGCCATGCCGCGACGCTCCATGATACTAAAGGGTGGCGCCGCGCTTCCGGCCTCCCGTAACGTGATATAAACGCCCGTTTGTGATCCGACAAGAATTCGGAGGTGGCGGCATGCGGATCGGCGTTCCAGCGGAGACCCGACCGGGCGAAACCCGGGTCGCCGCGACAGCGGAGACCGTCAAGAAGCTCGTGGCGGCCGGGCACCAGGTCGTGGTCGAAGCCGGCGCCGGCCTCGCGGCCAGCCAGACCGACGACGCCTACGCCTCGGCGGGCGCCACGATCGGCACCGCCGCCGACGCGCTCGGCGCCGACATGGTGCTGAAGGTGCGCGCGCCGTCGGCCGCCGAGCTCCCGTCGATGCGCCGCGGCGCCGCGCTCATCGGCATGCTCGACCCGTTCGACCGGGACGGGCTGCAGCGGCTCACCGACGCCGGCCTGACCGCCTTCGCACTCGAAGCGGCGCCGCGCACGACGCGCGCGCAGAGCATGGACGTGCTTTCTTCGCAGGCCAACATCGCCGGCTACAAGGCGGTGATGATGGCCGCAAACGCCTACCAGCGCTTCTTCCCGATGCTGATGACCGCAGCGGGCACGGTGAAGGCGGCGCGCGTCGTCATTCTCGGTGCCGGCGTGGCCGGCCTGCAGGCGATCGCCACCGCCAAGCGGCTCGGTGCGGTGATCGAGGCTTCCGACGTGCGGCCCGCAGTCAAGGAACAGATCGAGTCGCTGGGCGCGAAGTTCATCGACGTGCCGTTCGAGACCGACGAGGAGCGCGAGGTCGCGCAGGGCGTCGGCGGCTACGCCCGCCCGATGCCCGAGAGCTGGATGAAGCGCCAGGCGGCACTGGTTGCCGAACGCGTCAGGCAGGCCGACGTCGTCGTAACCACCGCGCTGATCCCGGGCCGGCGCGCGCCGGTGCTGGTGACCGAGGAGATGGTGAAGTCGATGAAGCCCGGCTCGGTCATCGTCGACCTCGCCGTCGAGCAGGGCGGCAACTGCCCGCTCTCGGAGGCGGGCAAGACGGTCGTGAAGCACGGCGTGACGCTGGTCGGCGAGACCAACCTGCCTGCGAAGGTGGCCGCCGACGCGTCTGCGCTGTACGCGCGCAACGTGCTCGACTTCCTGAAGCTGGTCGTCGGCAAGGACGGCGCGCTGGCGGTCGACCTCGACGACGACATCGTCAAGGCGTGCCTGATGTGCCGGGACGGCCAGCTGCTGCGCGCCTGAGCGCAGCGCGCCACAGACGGACCCCGCCCCGTTCCCCTCCCCCCATCGCGCGAGCCCATCGCCGGAGCATCGACATGGAAGCGATCTCACCGACCGTCATCAACCTGATCATCTTCGTGCTGGCGATCTACGTCGGCTACCACGTCGTCTGGAACGTGACGCCCGCGCTGCACACGCCGCTGATGGCGGTCACCAACGCGATCTCGGCGATCGTCATCGTCGGCGCGATGCTGGCGGCGGCACTCACCGAGACGCCGCTGGGCAAGTTCATGGGCGTGGCCGCGGTCGCACTGGCCGCGGTCAACGTGTTCGGCGGCTTCCTGGTCACGCGGCGCATGCTGGAGATGTTCAGGAAGAAGGAGCCGAAGGCGAAAGCGGGGGGGCATTCATGACCCGCAACGGCTTCGTCGTCCTGCTGCTGCTGACCGTGGCCGCGATCGGCGTCGGCGCGCAGATCGCCGAGCGCTACGCCGATCCCGGGCTGGGACGAACGCTGATCGTCGCGGTCTTCACCGCGCTGGTCGTGTTCCCGGCCGCGAGGTTCGCCGAGCGCCGGGGATGGATCCGCGGCGAACTGGATTTCTCGAAGCTGGGCCGCCGAGGGAACGGCGTCCCCGATGAGCGCGGAGACGCCAAATGAGCCTGAGCCTGAATGTCGTGGTCCTGCTGTACCTGGTCGCCTCGGTGTGCTTCATCCAGGCGCTCAAGGGCCTGTCGCACCCGACCACGTCGCGCATCGGCAACACCTTCGGCATGGTCGGCATGGCGATTGCCGCGCTGACCACGGTTGCGCTGATCGTCAGGCTGACCAGTGGCAGCGGCGCGCTCGGGCTCGGCTGGGTCGTGCTGGGGTTGGCTGTCGGCGGCACGGCGGGCACGATCATGGCCAGGCGCGTCGAGATGACCAAGATGCCGGAACTGGTCGCGTTCATGCACTCGATGATCGGCCTGGCCGCCGTGTTCATCGCGATCGCTGCGGTGGCCGAGCCGTGGGCGTTCAACATCGTCGAGCGCGGCCAACCGATCCCGCTGGGCAACCGGCTCGAACTGTTCATCGGCACCTTCGTCGGGGCGATCACGTTCTCGGGCTCGGTGATTGCATTCGGCAAGCTGTCGGGCAAGTACAAGTTCCGCCTGTTCCAGGGCGCGCCAGTGGTGTTCCCGGGCCAGCACCTGCTGAACCTGGCGCTGGCGATCGCGATGATCGGCTTCGGGCTGTGGTTCTTCCTCACGCAGCAGTGGACGCCGTTCTGGCTGATGACGATCCTCGCGTTCGTGCTCGGCGTGCTGATCATCATCCCGATCGGCGGCGCCGACATGCCGGTGGTGGTGTCGATGCTCAACAGCTACTC
>DAORSF010000351.1:0-3344 GCA_035443405.1 Burkholderiaceae bacterium
GCCGCATGACCGGCTATCGCGGTCGCAGCGGGTTGTACGAATTGCTGGTGCTCGAGGCCGGGCTTCGCGCGCTGGTCAACGACAAACCCGACCTGGCGGAGATCCGGCGTCGCGCGATCCGCGGGGGACTCAAGCCGCTGAGGCTCGCCGGCGCGCAGAAGATCGCCGCCGGCACGACGACTTGCGAGGAAGTGCTGAAGGCGGCCCCGCCGATCGGCGACTGAAGCCGGGCGTCCCGAGGGTTAGAATGCCGGCGGCATTCCAACCCGCAAGGAGACCCGCATGAGACTTGCCACGCTCGTCGGCACCGTTGCCATGGCGCTCGCCGCGATCGGCGCCGCCCAGGCCCAGACCGTGCTGAAGATGGGCTACCCGACGTCGAAGGAATCGCACTACGGCGTCGGCTCGACCGTCTTCTGCGACGAGATCGAGAAGGGCACGCAGGGCCGCTACAAGTGCCAGCACTTCGCGAACTCGTCGCTGGGCGGAGAACGCGAGATGATCGAGGCGGTGCAGCTCGGCACCCAGGACGTGGTCAACACGTCGACCGGCCCGGTGGGCAACTTCGTGCCCGAGGTCAAGATCGTCGACATCCCGTTCCTGTTCCGCGACTACGCCCACGCGCGCAAGGTGCTCGACGGGCAGATCGGCCAGGACATCCTGGGCAAGTTCCCCTCCAAGGGGCTGGTCGCGCTCGCGTGGACCGAGAACGGCTTCCGCCACATGACCAACAGCGTGCGGCCGATCGTCAAGCCCGAGGACGCCAAGGGCCTGAAGATGCGCACGATGGAGAACAAGGTGCACATGGAGGGCTACAAGAGCTTCGGCATCCTGCCGACGCCGATGGCGTGGCCCGAGGTGTTCACCGCGCTGCAGCAGCGCACCGTCGACGGCCAGGAGAACCCGATTCCGGTGATCCTGGCGGCGAAGTTCTCGCAGGTCCAGAAGCACCTGTCGCTGACCGGCCACGTCTACAGCCCGGCGCTGCTGCTGCTGTCGCCGAAGGTCTGGAACTCGCTGTCCGAGTCCGATCGCAAGGTGTTCAGGGAAGCGGCGTTGAAGGCATCCGCGGCGCAGCGCAAGAAGGTCAACGACGACGAGGCCAACGGCGTGGCCGAGCTGCGCAAGCAGGGCATGGAGGTGGTCGAGAAGGTCGACGGCGCGGCGTTCCGCCAGGCCGTCGGACCGGCCTACCAGCAGTACGCGAAGGAGTTCGGCGCCGACCGGATTGCCGCGATCCAGGCGATCAGGTGACCTGCCGCGCGTGAGCCCGGCGCGATGCGCGCGCTGATCCTGGCGCTCGACCGGCGCGTGGGCGGGCTCGTCTTCGGGCTCGCCTGCGCGCTGCTCGCGATCGTCGCCTGCATCGGCCTGTACCAGGTCATCGCGCGCTTCGTGCTCGAGCAGCCTTCGATCTGGTCGGAAGAGGTGCTGCGCCGGCTGCTGATCTGGACCGTCATGCTCGGCACGGCGGCCGCCTTCAGGCGCGGCGCGCTGGTGTCGGTGGACGTCGCGCTGCGCGCCTCCGAGGGCCGCGCATGGGGCCGGTGGCTGCGGCTGGGGATCACGTCGATCACGCTCGCGTTCCTCGGCGTGCTGGCCTGGTTCGGGTTCGACCTCGCCTGGCGGATCCGCTTCCAGACCTTCGCGAGCCTGGAGCTGTCGATGGCCTGGGCCTACCTGGCGATCCCGGTCGGCGCGCTGGTCAGCGCGCTGGCGGTGCTCGCGCACCACCTCGATCCCGTGCACCGCGAGCTCGACGCCGCGACCTGACCCGGCGCGCACCGGCGTCGTCGGGCGGGCGCCCGGGGCGCGACGGCGACCGCCCCTACGGAGCTCCGACGATGTCCGTCACGATGCTGGTCACGATGCTGCTGTGCTTCGCGTTCAGCGTCTCCGTGGCGGTGTCCATCGGGCTGGCGAGCATCGCCGGGACGGCGATGACCGATCCCGACAAGCTGATCACGGTGCCGAAGGAGATGTTCACCGCGATCGACAAGTTCCCGCTTGCGGCGGTGCCGTTCTTCATCCTCGCCGGCAACCTGATGGAGACCGGCGGCATCTCGCGGCGCCTGGTCGAGTTCGCGAAGTCGCTGGTCGGAGGCGTCCAGGGCGGCCTGCCGATGACCTGCGTGCTGACCTGCATGATCTTCGCGGCGGTGTCCGGTTCGTCGGTGGCGACGACCTTCGCGATCGGCGCGATCCTGATCCCGGCGCTGGTGCGCCACGGTTATCCGACGAACTACGCCGCCGCGCTGCAGGCGACCTCGGCGGAGCTCGGCGTCGTGATCCCGCCGTCGATCCCGATGATCCTCTACGGCGTATCGGCCGAGGTGTCGATCGGCGAGCTGTTCATCTCGGGCCTCGGGCCGGGCCTGCTGATCGGAGGCGCGCTGATGCTGTTCGTGCACCTGCAGTGCCGTCGAAACGGCTGGGGGCGCAACGACGGCGACGGGCGCCTGCGCGTCGTCACCGCCACGCGCCAGGCGGGCTGGGCGCTGATGATGCCGGTGATCATCCTCGGCGGCATCTACGGCGGCTTCTTCACGCCGACCGAGGCCTCGGTCGTGGCGGTGTTCTACGCGCTGGCCGTCGGGATGTTCGTCTACCGCGAAACCAGCGTCGCCGACGTGATCGCGGTGCTGAAGAAGTCGGTCATCAACAGCGCGGTGATCATGTTCATCATCGCCAACGCCGGGCTGTTCGCGTTCCTGCTCACGCGTGCCGGCGTGCCCGACGCGATCGGGCAGTTCCTGAAGGACACGCTGCACACGCCGTTCCTGTTCCTGCTGGGCGTCAATGCGGCGCTGTTCGTGATCGGCATGTTCATCGAGACGTCGGCGTCGATCATCGTGCTGGCGCCGATCCTGGCGCCGGTCGCGCAGCACTTCGGCGTCGATCCGGTGCACTTCGGCATCGTGATGGTCGTGAATCTCGCGCTCGGCATGGTCACGCCGCCGTTCGGCGTCAACCTGTTCGCCGCGTGCACCGTCGCCGGCATCCCGGTCGAGCGCATCGTGCGCCGGCTGGTGCCGTTCGTGCTGGTGGTGCTCGCTTGCCTGATGATCATCACCTACGTGCCGACGATCTCGCTCGGGCTGCGCGACCTGGCCTATCCGCCGGCGCCGGCGCCGGTGATCGGTCCGTCGATCGGCCCCGCAATCGGTCCGCAGTAGGTCGGCGCGCGGTTTCGGCGGGCCAGCGCTGCGTTCCGGGGACGGCACCCAATGGGGCCGGGCGCGGCGGGGCGACGACAACGGCGGTCGGTGCTGAGCACCGACTGCCCGTGCTGCGCTGCTCGCCTCGGGGTCGCGCGGCGAAACTCGCTGCGCTCGCTTCGCGAG
>DAORSF010000352.1:0-3342 GCA_035443405.1 Burkholderiaceae bacterium
GCGCGACCGAGAAGCCCTTGAAGCCCTTCTCGATCAGGAACGCGGTCATGCCGCGCGGCCCCGCCTCGACGTCGTTCTTCGCGTAGACCACCAGCACGTCGGCGTCCGGCCCGTTGGTGATCCACATCTTGGTGCCGTTCAGGATCCAGCGATCGCCGCGGAACTCGGCGCGCAGCTTCATCGACACCACGTCGGAGCCGGCGTTGGGCTCGGACATCGCCAGTGCGCCGACCCATTCGCCCGACACCAGCTTCGGCAGGTACTTGCGCTTTTGCTCGTCGCTGCCGTTGCGGTGGATCTGGTTCACGCACAGGTTCGAGTGCGCGCCGTAGGACAGGCCGACCGACGCCGACCCGCGCGAGATCTCTTCCATCGCGACGATGTGCGCCAGGTAGCCCATGTTCGTGCCGCCGTACTCCTCGGAGACGGTCATGCCGAGCACGCCGAGATCGCCGAACTTGCGCCACAGGTCCGTCGGGAACTGGTCGCTGCGGTCGATCTCGCCGGCGCGCGGCGTGATCTCCTTCGCGGTGAACTGCTGCAGCGAATCGCGCAGCATCGCCACGTCCTCGCCGAGGTCGAACTGAAGGCCCGGAATCGTCACCATCGCGAGGCTCTCCTGCATCAATCGGTCGTTGCGGTCGCGTTCAATCGACGACGCCGTCGCGCCCGCGGATCGTCATCACGGTCGCGGTCATCGTCGCGACCAGCTTTTCGCCGCCGTCCGCGGCGACCGCCAGCGCCTCGCCCTCGGCCAGCAGGATCGTGCGGCCGGTCTTGCGCACGCGGCCGATCAGCCGGATCCGGTCGCCGATGCCGGGCGCCAGGCAGTTCAGCTTGTACTCGATCGTCAGGATACCGGCACCGGCCGGCATCACCGTCAGCGCGGCATAGCCGCAGGCCGAGTCGAGCGCCGCGCCGATCATCCCGGCATGCACGAAGCCGTGCTGCTGCGTGATCTGCGGCCGGTACGGCAGGACGATCTCGACTTCGCCGGGCTCGACGCGCTGCAGCTGCGCGCCGATCAGCGTCATCGCCGGCTGGCGGCCGAAGCTGTCGCGCACGCGCTGTTCGAAGCCGGGCTCGGTCTGCAGCGGCAAAGGCGTTCGGGACACGGGGCGCTCAGGCAGTCTCTGGGTACACGTTACAGGGTCGACCGGGATCGATATTTTACGTTAACGTCAACGTAATTCTGGAGCGTTCGATCGATGGGTCGTTGGCCAATGTGGATCCTGCGAGCGGGCGTTCCCGCCGTGGCCCTGTTCGGCTGTGGCGGCGGAGGCGGCGACGTCTCGATTCCGCCGTACTGGTCCTACGGTGGGGTCGCGGTGTCCGACCTCGATGGGGACGGGCGTGCCGACGTGGCGCTTGCGGCCACCCACGTGTCCGGGCCGCCTCCGCACCCCGGTTACGTCCTCGTCTACCTCCAGCAGACGGGTGGCGGCTTCGCCGCCGCCTCGCAGTATCCAGTGGGACCCGATCCATGGGCGCTCGCGGTCGGCGATCTCGACGGCGACGGGCGGCTCGATCTCGTCGCCGCGACGCCGCAGGCGCTCGCGCCCGAGGTCGGCGCGGTCACGGATAGCGGCGGCGTCTCGATCCTGTTGCACGACGCCGCCCGGCCGGGGGCCTTTCACGCGTCCCGCTGGGTCGCGACCGGCGGCGCCGCCGAGGCGTCGGCCATCGGCGGGCTCGCGGGCGACCCCGGCGCGGACATCGTGGTGGCCGACGGTGTGGCCGCGAACGGCCGCGCCCTGTTGCTCGAGGGCGACTGGTCGGCGCCTGCGGGACCACGATCGCCGGTTGCGCTGCCGGTGGCGGAAGGCTACGGCTCGACCGATGTCGCTCTCGCAGACCTGGACAACGACGGCCGCACCGACATCGTCCTTGCGGCCGGGCGCGGGATTGCCATCCTCCATCGCGATTCCGCCGGCGGCTTCGGTCCAGCGCTCATCATCCCGGCGGGCCTGCGCACCCAGGGTGTCGCGGTCGCGGACCTGGATGGCGACGGGCGCGTGGACATCGTTGCGGCCAACGCGGGCAACGCACCTGCGGGGGGCACCGGCGGCGCGTCCGTGACGATCCTGCGCCAACTGGCGGCGGGAAGCTTCACCGCCACCGAGATCGCTGTCGCCGACGGCGCGCGGCGCGTCGCCGTGTCGGATTTCAACGGGGACGGGCGCGCGGACCTGGTCGTGTTGTCGATGGTCTACCAGGCTATGTACGATCCTTCGAAGGTGACGGTCCTGCTGCAGTCGGCCTTCGAGGCGGGCCGGTTCGAGACCGCAGCCACCTACGCCGGGCCGGCGTCGGGCAGTTCCTTCGTCGCGGCGGGCGATGTCGACGGGGACGGATTGCAGGACATCGTTCTCGGGGAGGGCCCGACTGTCCTGGTGCAGCGATCGGCGGCGCCGGGGACCTTCGCGGCGATGCGGCCGCTGCGCTGACCGTCGCGGTGCCCGATGCGCCGCAAGGCGCTCGGGCAGCGCCGGGCGTCAGGCCCGCGTCAGGCCGCCCCGCTGCTCGAGCAGCGCGCGTGTGCGCGCCTCGTGCGCGCCGATCTCTGCCAGCGTCTCCTGCAGGTCGGCCAATTGCCGCTCGAGCACCTCGCGGTGTTGCGCGAGCACCGCCAGGAAACGGGTCAGCTGCGGGGCAGTGTCGGACGGCGACTCGTACATGTCGACCAGGCCGCGGATCTCGGACAGCGTCAGCCCGAGACGCTTGCCGCGCAGCGTCAGCTTCAGTCGCGTCCGGTCGCGCTGCGAATAGACGCGCTGCCGCCCGCCCGTGCCGGCGCGCTTCGGCGCCAGCAGGCCCTGGTCTTCGTAGAACCGGATCGTGCGCGGCGTGACGTCGAACTCGCGGGCCAGTTCGCTGATCGTGTAGGTCGGCATGGCGCGATCTTCGGCCACAGTTTACGTAAACGTCAATCCACGAACACGCCCAGCCGCACGAGCTGCGCGTCGACCTGCGGCGCCCATCCCCGATTGGCCGCTGGGCTGGCCGGGCTGGGGTGGAGGATCTGGTCGATGCGGACCGGGGCACGGCCGCCGAGCGCGGCGTGGATCCGCTTCATCGCGTACCCGCCGACGCCGATTACCCATTGCGGCTGCAGCGCGGCGACCGCGGCGCGCAGGTGCGCGTCGCAGGCGTCCTGCAGCAGTCGCAGCTCGGCGGCCGGCAACTTCTCGGGGGTGAAGTTGCGTCCGCTCGCCTCGAGGAACACCAGCGGACAGTAGTTCAGCACGAAGCACTGCTCGAAGAACGCGTCCGCGGGGCCGAAGCGCGCCGCCGCCCAGCCCCACAGGCGCCTGCCGCTGACCTCCGAGCGGTGGCAGTCGA
>DAORSF010000353.1:0-3328 GCA_035443405.1 Burkholderiaceae bacterium
GCGCGAAGCGCGTGACGATGTCGCTGCTGAAGGTGCTGTCGATGCTCTGCGCCGTTCCCGAGCCGTTGAGCGCGACCACGTCGACGTTGGCGACCTGCTTCGGTGACAGCTTCGCCGCGACCTTGCGCAGCGTCGTGCCCCACGCGACGCCGACGACTGCATCCGCTTCGATCACCGTGTTCAGGTAGCCCGCCGCGAAGGCGGCGACCCGCTCGAGCCATTCGTGCTCGTCGGCGCTCTCGGGCACGGACACGACGTGCGCGACGCGCAGTCCGTAGCGGTCGCGCAGCTGCGCCTCGATGCCCTGCGGGTGCTGCGCGGGGTCGTGGACGCGGATCTCGACCAGGCCGCGTTCGTGCGCGCGCGTGAGCAGCCGCGAGACCGTCGACCGCGACGTGCCGAGTTCGTCGGCGATGCGTGTCGTGGTCAGGTGCTCGTAGTAGTAGAGCCGCGCGACGCGGACGGCGGCGGCGTCCTGCGCATGTGTCGGGTGTGTTGGGTGTGTTGCGTGTGCTGCGTCCGGCGGCGCCGGATCGCCCGGCGCCCCGGCGTCGGCACGATCGGCTCGGCTCGCAGGCATGAACGAATTCTCATTGACTTTGCACGAACGTGCAAGCCGCCGGCGGCGTACGCGTGTGCCAGACTGCGCGCGAACCCCCGTCGAGCGGATCACGAACCATGCCCGTCGTCACCAACCGCGTCCTGAACACCTTCGTCACCGGCCTGCTTGCCGCCCTGCCGCTGGCCGCGACGCTGCTGATCTTCGCCTGGGTCGTGCGCCTGCTGGTCGCGTACCTCGGCCCCGACAGCCTGGTCGGCCACCTGCTGACGGCGCTCGGTGTGGGCATCACCGGCTACGGCGTGACCAGCTACATGATCGGCATCGCGATCACGGTGGTCGCCATCTTCCTGCTGGGGGCGGTGGTGCAGACGCGCCTTCGGCGCGTGCTCGCCGCCGCGCTGAACGCCGTGGTCATGCGGATCCCGGTGGTGCGCAGCGTCTACGAGATGGCGAGCAAGCTCGTCGAGCTGCTGTCGCAGCGCGACCGCGAAGGCATGCGTTCGATGAGCCCCGTGTGGCTGCACTTCGGCGGCGTCGGCGGCGTCGCGGTGCTGGGCCTGCTGTCGACGACCGAGCCGGTGCGGGTGGGCGAGCTCGACTACCTCGCGGTGCTGGTGCCGACCGCGCCGGTGCCGGTCGGCGGCGGGCTGCTGTACGTGCCGAGCGGCTGGGTCACGCCTGCCGACGTCGGCATCGAAGGGTTGACCAGCATCTACGTGTCGATGGGCATCACGTCGAAGCAGCACATCGGCGCGGCGCGGTAGATCCGCTCGTCCATCGTCGCCAGCGTCGGGGACACCGCCACCGGCGCGCCGCAGTGCGCCAGCACGTCGCGCTGCAGCTCGACGCCCGGCGCGATCTCGACGAGCACGAGCCGGCCGTCGACCAGCCGGAACACCGCGCGCTCGGTCACGTACAGCACGTCGGCGCCGAGCCGCGACGCGTACTCGCCGTTGAACGACAGGTGCGACACCCGCGGCACCAGCTTGCGCGATCGCCCTTCGCGCAGGATCCGCAGCCGGCCGTCGCCGGCCTCGACCTGCAGCCCGCCGGCGGTCAGCGTGCCCATGAACACCAGCCGGCGCGTCGACTGCGTGATGTTGACGAAGCCGCCGACGCCCGCCAGCAGCCGGTGCTCGCCGTCGCCGAACAGGCTGACGTTGACGTTGCCGTGGCCGTCGAACTCGGCCAGCCCGAGGAACGCCATGTCGATGCCGCCGCCGTCGTAGAAGTCGAACTGCGCCGGTTCGTCGACGATCGCTTCGGGGAACTCGGAGGCGCCGAACGACAGCCCGTCGGCGGGCGTGCCGCCGATCGGACCCGACTCGACCGTCAGCACGAAGCCGCCCACGCCTTCCTCGCGCGCCACCGCGCCGACGCCGGCCGGCATGCCGACGCCGAGGTTGACCACCTTCGGGCGGTGCGCGGCGAGCTCGATCAGCGCGCGGCGCTGGATGATCCGGCGCGCGTCGAGCGCAGGCGATTCGCGCAACGGCGGCGCCGGCGCCAAGTCGACGCCGGGCTGCGCGCCGGCGCCGCGATCGCCCCGCGGCGCAGCGCGCGTGTAGTCGAGGTTCAGGTACTCGCCGAAGGTCATCGCGTGGCGGTCGGGATCCTCGCCGACTTCGACGACGTAGTCGACCAGGATCCCCGGCACGCGCACCGGCTGCGGGTCGTCGTGCGCGTCGACGACGCGCTTGACCTGCGCGATCACGATGCCGCCGCTGTTGCGCGCCGCCTGCGCGAGCGCCAGCATCTCGTGGTGGAAGGGCTCGTGCTCGGTGGTCAGGTTGCCGCGCGCGTCGCTGGTCGTGGCGCGGATCAGCGCGACGTCGATGCGCAGGGGCCGGTAGCGCAGCCACTCCTCGCCGTCGATGGCGAGCAGCTCGACCAGGTCTTCGGTGGTGCGCGCGTTGAGCTTGCCGCCGCCGTGGCGCGGGTCGACGAAGGTGTGCAGGCCGATCTTCGTGATCACCCCCGGGGTGCCGGCGGCGATCGCCCGGTACAGGTGCGTGATGACGCCCTGCGGCAGGTTCCACGCCTCGCAGCGATTCTCCAGCGCAAGCCGCGACAGCCTGGGCGCCGATCGCCAGTGCCCGCCGACGATGCGCCGCGTCAGGCCCTCGTGGCCGAAGTGGTTGACGCCGCGATCGCCGCGGTCGCCCTGGCCGGCCGAGTAGACGAGCGTGAGTTGCGACGGCGAGCCGTTCGCGAGGAAGTGCCGTTCGATGGCGGCGGTGACCGCCTCGGCGTGGCCGGCGCCGACGAACCCGGCGCACGCGACGGTCGCGCCGTCGCGGACCAGCCGGACCGCGTCATCGACGCCGACTCGCTTCAATAGGTG
This sequence comes from Burkholderiaceae bacterium, assembly GCA_035443405.1. Classification (GTDB taxonomy): domain Bacteria; phylum Pseudomonadota; class Gammaproteobacteria; order Burkholderiales; family Burkholderiaceae_E; genus Zeimonas. The sequence goes on from DAORSF010000353.1 coordinate 2,907, forward strand.
ACCATGCCGGCGTCGGCTTCGACCCGCACGACGTCCCGGCCGAGCGCCGCGACCACGCTGGCCGCGTAGCGATCGGCCCACGCGGCGTCGCTCTCGAACAGCCCGGCCCCGGCAGCCGCCGCCACCGCGAGGACCTTGTCGGCGATCAGCACCTTGCCCGACGCGCGCATCGGCTCGGCGCCCAGCGCCACGAACTGCTCGTCGAGCCAGCGGCGCGCCTCGTCGCTGCCGATCCTGTGCCTGGGGCTCAGGCTGAACTCCCGTCCGGGCGCGAATCTGACGCTGACCTCGATCGTCATCATGGTCTCCGTGGGTTCGGGCGCCAGTCTGCCAGAAGCGGCGACCCGCTGCGCGGACCTTTTACACCCCCCAGGTCACGTCCTTGCCGGCCTTGTGCGCCGCCTCGAGCATCTCGATGAACG
>DAORSF010000354.1:0-1326 GCA_035443405.1 Burkholderiaceae bacterium
GCGACCGTCGACCCGACGTCGGGCTTGTTCTGGTGGTCGGCCGAGACGATCTCGATCTTCAGGCCGGCCTTCGACGTCTTCTGGAAGTCCTCGACCGCCAACTTCGCGGCCTCGACCGAGCCAGGTCCGCCGATGTCGGCATAGACGCCGGACATGTCGTTCATCACGCCGATCTTCACGACGCCGCCGGAGATCTGCGCCTGCGCAGCGGTGCCGGCAAACGCGAGGGCCATCGAGGCCACCAGGGTCGAGAGTTTCATCTTCATCGTCAGTCCTCCTTGTGTATACGGGACATCGTCGAAAGGCCGCCGCGCTCAGACCCCGAGGTACTCGTGCAGCATGCCCATCTTCTCGTCGAGCTGGGCCGCGTCGAACTGCTCGACGATGCGGCCGTGCTCCATCACGTAGAACCGGTCCGCCAGCGGCGCCGCGAACCGGAAATTCTGTTCGACCATCACGATCGTGAAGCCCTTCTCGCGCAGCATCCGGATCATCTTCGACAGCGTCTGCACGATGACCGGCGCCAGCCCTTCGGAGATCTCGTCGAGCAGCAGCATCTTCGCGCCGGTGCGCAGGATGCGCGCCACCGCCAGCATCTGCTGCTCGCCGCCCGACAGTCGCGTGCCCTGGCTGCCGCGGCGCTCCTTCAGGTTCGGGAACATGCCGTAGATCTCGTCGAGCCCCATGCCGCCCGACGCCACCGCGGGCGGCAGCAGCAGGTTCTCCTCGCACGACAGGCTGGCGAAGATGCCGCGTTCCTCGGGGCAGTAGCCGATGCCGAGCCGCGCGATCGCGTGCGGTGGCAGGCTCACCGCTTCGACGCCGTTTATCATGATCGAGCCGCTGCGACGGCCGACCAGCCCGAGGATCGACTTCAGCGTCGTCGTTCGCCCGGCGCCGTTGCGCCCGAGCAGCGTCACGACCTCGCCGCGGTTCACGGTGAGGTCGACGCCGTGCAGGATGTGCGACTCGCCGTAGAACGCGTGCAGGTCGGTGATCCGCAGGTACTCGGTGGCGCTAGTGCCCATGCGCCCCCTGGAGTTCTTCGGTGACGCTGCCCATGTAGGCTTCGAGCACCTGCGGGTTCCTCGAGACCTCCGAATACGGGCCTTCGGCGATCACCTGGCCGCGCTGCAGCACGCTGATCGTGTCGGCGATGTTGGCCACCACGTTCATGTTGTGCTCGACCATCAGCACGGTGCGGTTGGCCGATACCTTCTTGATCAGCTGGGTCACCCGTTCGACGTCCTCGTGCCCCATGCCCTGCGTCGGCTCGTCGAGCAGCATCAGCTCCGGATCGGTCGCCAGCGTGGTGGCGATCTCCAG
>DAORSF010000354.1:1426-3327 GCA_035443405.1 Burkholderiaceae bacterium
GCCGGCTTCTCGGTCGTGATGTCGCGTCCGTTGTAGACGATCTGGCCGCTGGTCGGGATCAGGAACTTCGTCAGCAGGTTGAAGACCGTGGTCTTCCCGGCGCCGTTCGGGCCGATCAGCGCATGGATCTGCCCGCGCCGGACTCGCAGGTTCACGTCATTGACCGCGACGAAGCCCTTGAACTCCCTGACGAGGCGCCTGGTCTCGAGGATGTAGTCTTGTTCGGCCATCGATGCGCGGTCACCCGGCAGGCGCCATGCCAGCCTTCCGAGCGCGGATTATGGCCAATGGCCGGTACCGGGGCAATCCGGGTAAGCGCGCATCGGTACCCGGAACCGGTCAGCGCGCCATGCCGCCGAGCGGATCCTCGAGCAGCCACTGGTTGCCGCACTTCGGGCAGCGCGCCTGCATGCGCCCGCGCTCGACGGCGCCGCAGCGGAAACCGTAGTGCTGGCAGGCGCCGCACGACGCCTGCTCGCCGATTCCCTCGGCGACGAGCATCAGCCGCACGTAGCGGCGCCACGACTGCCAGCCCAGCACCGCGCCGCCGAGGATGAGGGCCGAATCGAAGGCGAAATCGGCCAGGCCGCCTTCGAGCGTGAGCAGTTCCAGGCCGGCGGCGACCAGGATCAGCGCCACGAAGCAGGTCGCGAACCACACGTGGCTCTCGATCAGCTGGCGCTCGTACCAGCGCCGGAAGCCAAGGGCCCGAATCCGCTCGAATACGCCATCGGACTCCATCGGGCGATCATACGCCCGGCGCGCCACCCGGGGGACGCCGCGACGCCCGGATTCCGGTAGTCTTGAAGCCCGGTCCGTCGCGACGATCCACGCTTGGAAACCATTCCGTTCTGGCTGCAGTTGCTGTCGCTGCTGCTGCTTTTGCTGCTGTCGGCGTTCTTCTCGATCTCCGAGACGGCGATGATGGCGTTGAACCGCTTCAGGCTCGGCCACCTGGTCCGCGAAGGCAGGCGCGGTGCCCAGCTCGCGTCGCGCCTGCTCGGCCAGACCGAGCGGCTGCTGGGCACGATCCTGCTCGGCAACAACATCGCCAACACCGCGCTGACCGCGATCGTGACGGCGATGGCGATCCGCTATTTCGGCGACGATGACCGGGTCATCGTGGTCGCGACGACACTGGTCGCGCTGTTGCTGATCGTGTTCTGCGAGATCACGCCGAAGGTGATCGGCGCGACCTTCCCCGAGCACATCGCGCTGCCGGCCAGCTATCCGCTGAACGTGCTGATGCGGGTGCTCGCGCCAGTGGTCTGGGCGGTCAACCTGATCGTGGGGCGCCTGTTGCGGCTGGCCGGCGTCCAGCCGCAGGGGCAGATGGCGCCCAGCGTGTCGCTCGAGGAGTTGCACACCATCGTGCTGGAGAGCGGCGGGTTCATGCCGCCGAAGCATCGCTCGATCCTGTTGAACCTTCTCGGCCTCGAGCAGGTCGCCGTCGACGACGTGATGGTGCCCCGCCACCGCATCGAGGCGCTCGACCTGGCAACCGACCCGCGCGGCATCCGGGAACAGCTGGCGACCTGCTTCCACAACAAGCTGCCGGTGTTCGAGGGCGAGATCAACCGGGTCGTCGGCATGCTGCACGTGCGGCGGGCGCTCGGCCTGCTGCAACACGAGTCGTTCGACGCCGGCGACCTGCGCGCCATCCTGACCGACCCGTACTTCGTGCCCAGCGGTACGCCGGTGTTCCGGCAGTTGCAGTTCTTCCAGGAAAACCGCCAGCGCATCGCGCTGGTCGTCGACGAGTACGGCGAGGTCCTCGGGCTGGTGACGCTCGAAGACATCATCGAGGAGATCATCGGCGAATTCACGACCACCGCGCCCGGCGGGGACTCCGCCCTGCAATGGGTCGACGACGAGGCCACGGTCGACGGCAGCGCGCCGCT
>DAORSF010000355.1:0-3320 GCA_035443405.1 Burkholderiaceae bacterium
GCGGGCACTTCGATCGATATGGACTTCAGTTCGTTCAAGGTCCGCGCATCGTAGATCACGAGCCGGTCGCGGTGATACCCCGCGGGCCGGTCGCCGCCATGCCTGGCGCTGACGTAGAGAAACGCGCCGCGTGCCGTGTACTCCGGGAAGTGCGAATGACTGAGCATCTCCCCGACGGTCACGGTGCGCACGACCTCGAGCGTCTCCTTGTCGATGAACTGGATCTTGTTCGCTTCCGGACCCGTTCCGACGATGTCGACCACGACGTACGGGGCCTTCGGATGGGCGGCAGGCGATTCGGTCGGGCCGATCACGGGGATGCGCTTGACGACCTCGAAGGTGTTCATGTCGAACACCGTGACCTCGTGCGATGCGCACGGGCTGCTACCGATGTTCGTGCCGATGCCCAGCAGCCGGCCGTGCGATCGCACGATGGCGCCCGAGCCGAGATGCGGCTGGCGGCCGGCCGGGATCTTCCTGGCGATGCGCTTTTCGGCCAGGTCGACGACGGTGTTGACGTTGTCGTCGTACGAGGACACCACGACGTACCGGCCATCCGGCGAGAGGAACGCATCGTGCAGGTGCCGGCCCACGTCGGTGATCTTCGTGATCGGCATGTCCGCCTGTCGAAGGTCGACGATCCATACCTGGCCGGCCTGTTCGAGCGCGATCACGAAGTAGTCCGCGAAGGGGGTGCCGGTGATCATTCCCGAGTCGGCCCCCACCGTCTTGCCGTCCGGGTCCGCGCCACGCAGTTCCATCAGCTTCAGCGGTTCCAGCGTCGCCGCATCGAGAATCACCGCCGTATGCGGCACGTACGAGCCTGCGGCCAGGAATCGTCCGTCCCGCGATACCGCAAGCGACGCGCCGTTCAATCCGGCGCGGACCTTGCGAACCACCTTCATCGAGTACAGGTCGATCTTGTGGATGTATCCAATGTCGTCGCGGACATAGGCCCAGCGCTCCTGCGTGGGGTGGAAGTCCATCAGGTGCGGAGCGAAGCGGGTCGGCACCTCGCCGACCTTCCTGTGAGTGCGGCCGTCGAAGAACAGCACCCTGGACTCCTTGCCGGCCGCGAAGCGACCGCGCCCCATGACCGCCATCAGGTCGTCGAGGTGCGAGATACGGTAGGTCGGCTTGCCGGGCAGGGTCGATTCGTCGGCGACGAAGACCCCGAGCGACTTGCGGATGTCTTCCAGTCCCCAGGACATCGATTGCCTGGGACGCTTCGTGATCAGCGACGCGAGCAGGTCCCTGTCATCGGCCGAGAGGCGCACGCGCCACGTCGGGTGTTGCGGCATCAGCGTCGTGCCGCCCCCTGTCAGGATCTTGATGCCGACTTCGTCGCGGGTCAGCCTGGTCTGGTCGCTGTTGAGCGCAGGCCCGATGTACCCGCCGCGGCCCGCACCGTGACAGACCGCGCAATGCTCGGCGTACAGACGCTCGGCCCGAACGAAATCCTGTGCCTGGGAAAACAGCGGCGCGCCCGACAGCGTCGCCAGCCACAGCACGGCGCGCAGCACGCGCTTCGAGAGAACTTCCGGACCGTTCATCGCCCCGTCCTCCTGACATCGGTCGCGCCGCGATTCGAGCGCTCACGGATGCGTGTCAGGTCACCCCTTCCGCATCACCACCAACCCCTTGAGGTACTCCCCCTCCGGAAACTCCAGCGTCATCGGGTGATCCGGTGCCGCGCCCAGCGTCTCCAGGATGTATCCGTCCACCCCGGCGTCGGCGCCGGCCGACGCGACGATCTTGTGGAACAGGTCGGCGCCGATCCCGCCCGAGCACGAGAAGGTGAACAGCACGCCGCCCGGCTCGAGCAACTGCAACGCCAGGCGGTTGATGTCCTTGTAGGCGCGTGCGGCGCGCTCGGCGTGGCTGACGGTCGGCGCGAACTTGGGCGGGTCGAGCACGATCGCGTCGAAGCGCGCGCTCTCGCGCAGCAACTGCCGAAGCGACGCATTCACGTCGGCATCGATGAAACTGGCCCGGTCGGCGTCGAGGCCGTTGAGCGTGACGTGCGCGCGAGCCCGTGCCAGCGCCGGCGCCGACGAATCGATCGACACCACCTCACCGTCGTCGACGCCTGCCGCGCGCATGCCCGCCAACGCCGCCACCGTGAAGCCGCCGGTATAGCAGAAGCAGTTGAGCACCTTGCGCAGGCGCAGGCGCTGCACGCAGTCGGCGAAGCGCTTGCGGTTGTCGCGCTGGTCCAGGTAGAAGCCGGTCTTGTGGCCTTCTGCGATGTCGACGGTGAAGCGCCAGTCGTGCTCGCGGATCTCCAGCTCGGTCGGCGGTGGCGCCTTTCCGGCCGCGGCGCCGCGCAGCCAAACGGTGGCCGGTGCCAGCCCTTCGAGCGCGCGCACGCTGGCATCGGAGCGCTCGTACAGGCGCGCGAGCCCGGTCTCGCGCAGCACCGCGTCGGCGATGACACCCTTCCAGCGCTCCGCGCCGACGCTGGTGAACTGCGCCACCAGTGTGTCGCCGTAGCGGTCCACCACGAGCCCCGGAAGGCCGTCGGATTCGCCGTGCACCAGGCGCACGGCGTCGCTGCGCAGGTCGAACCGGCTTCGCGCGCGGATCGCCCGGGCGCAGGCGGCCTCGAAGAACGCGGCGTCGATGCGCTGCGCCTCGTCGAAGCTCCACGCCCGCGCGCGGATGCGCGAGTTGGGGCTGAACGCGGCCCAGGCCAGGAACTGCCCCTCGTCCGACTCGACGCGTACGGTCTCGCCGCTGTCGCCGCCACCCTTTGCGATGGCGGAATCGAACACCCACGGATGGCGGCGCCGGAGCGAACGCTCCCTGCCGGGTCTGAGCCGGATCGTTTTCATGCCCGGATTGTGCGCCCGTGCCGGCGCGCGGCATCGAGAGGGGATCGGTTGGCGCTAACGCCGTGCGGTCACGCGTGCCGGCCGCAGACGGTCAATCCACCTTCGCTCCGGACGCGCGGATCACCTCGCCCCAGCGCGCCGCCTCGCTGCGGATGTAGGCGGTGAACTGCTCGGGACTGGCGCTGCTGCGCGGCTCCACGCTCAGCTCCTGCAGGCGCGCCAGCACCTCGGGCTGCGACAGGACCTTCGCCAGCTGTCGATGCAGGCCGGCCACGGTGTCCGCCGGGGTGCCCGCCGGCGCGACGAGGCCCTGCCACGCCGCGGCGTCGAACCCGGCAGTGCCCGGCACGCCGGACTCGGCGATCGCCGGCACGTCGGGCACCGCCGGCTGTCGCTTCGCCGTGGCGACCGCGAGCGCGACGAGCCGGCCGCTGCGCACGTGCGGCAGCGCCGGCGCGAAGTCGCTGAACATGACGTTGATCTGGC